>JBOHXX010000136.1:0-8245 GCA_050737675.1 Pseudoxanthomonas sp. | reverse complement strand
ATGCACGACACCTTCTACTTCCCGACTGACGGCAGCGGCGTCGCCCGCCTGCTGCGCACGCATACTTCGGGCGTGCAGATCCGCTACATGGGCGAGGCCGTGGCCAACAAGAGCGGACCGCCGCTGCGCATGATCGCCGCCGGCAAGGTCTATCGCAGCGACAGCGACCAGACCCACTCGCCGATGTTCCACCAGGTCGAAGGCCTGCTGATCGATGAACATTCCACCTTCGCCGATCTCAAGGGCACGCTGGCCGAATTCGTGCGCGCATTCTTCGAGCGCGATTTCGAGATGCGCTTCCGCCCGAGTTATTTCCCGTTCGTCGAACCCGGCGCCGAGGTCGACATCGCCTGGCAACAGCCGGACGGCAGCACCCGCTGGCTGGAAGTGCTGGGTTGCGGCATGGTCCATCCGAACGTGCTGAAGAGCTGCGGCATCGATCCGGAGCGCTACACCGGCTTCGCCTTCGGCCTGGGCGTGGAGCGCTTCGCGATGCTGCGTTACGGCGTCAACGACCTGCGCGCGTTCTTCGACAACGATGTGCGGTTCCTGAAACAGTTTGCGTAAGGTGGGCCTGTGCCCACCGCTTCACCGACATTCACGACATTTGATGCATGGCAATGGTGGGCCAAGACCCACCCTACGGTAGCGAGACGATGAAATTTTCCGAAAACTGGTTGCGCAGCCACGTTCCCATCGACGCCTCGCGCGACGAACTTGCCGCCACGCTGACCGCGATTGGCCTTGAGGTCGAGGAAGTCACCCCACTCGGCGAATCGCTGGCCGGCGTGGTCGTGGCGCGGATCGTTGAATGCGCCAAACACCCCGAAGCCGACCGCCTGCAGGTGTGCAAGGTCGATGCTGGGCAGGGCGAGTTGCTGCAGATCGTGTGCGGTGCGCCGAATGCGCGGCCGGGACTGGTCGTGCCCTTGGCCATGGTCGGCACCGTGGTCGGCGAGATCACCATCAAGGCGGCCAAGCTGCGCGGCGTGGATTCCAACGGCATGCTGTGCTCGGCCAAAGAGTTGGGTATCGATGCCGATGCCTCCGGCCTGCTGGAATTGCCGGACGACTCGCCGATCGGTACAGCGATCGCCGATTACCTGTCGCTGCCCGACGCCAGCATCGAGATCAAGCTCACGCCCAACCGCGCCGATTGCTTCAGCGTGCGCGGCATCGCCTTTGACGTGGCCGCGGCCTGTGGCAGCGAGGTGGTCGCCTTCGACGCCACGCCGATGCCCGCGCTCAACGACAGCACGTTGGCGATCGAGCTGGATGCTGGCGCGAAAGTGCCGCGGTTCGTCGGACGTGTGATCGAGGGCGTGAACGCGGCCGTGGCCACGCCAGTGTGGATGGCCGAGCGTTTGCGTCGTAGCGGCGTCCGGCCGATCAGCTTGCTGGTCGACGTGACCCAGTACGTGATGCTGGAACTCGGACAGCCGATGCATGCCTTCGATCGCGACCTGCTGACAGGTCCCATCGTGGTACGTCATGCGCGGAACGGTGAGGAAACGAAATTGCTTGATGGGCGCACCGTGTCGCTCAACGAGGACTTCCTGGTGGTATCTGATAGCAGCCAAGGTGGCACGGGTGCCCGAGCGGTTGCACTTGGCGGCATCATGGGTGGCTACGACACCCGCGTGACCGATGCGACGCGCAATGTATTCCTGGAGGCCGCGCACTGGATTCCGTCCGCGATCATCGGCCGTGGGCGCAAGCTCGGTTTGCATACCGACGCCGGCCATCGTTTCGAACGCGGCGTGGATCCGGAACTGCCGCGGCAGGCCATCGAAGCGGCCACGCGGCTGTTGGTGGAGCTGGCCGGCGGTTCGCCTGGCCCGGTGGTGGAGGCCGTATTGCCGGAACATCTGCCCAGGCCGGCCAGCATCGCGCTGCGCCGCGCGCGCATCGGCCGCGTGCTGGGAATCGAAATCGCGGACGCCGACGTGGAGCGCATCCTGCGCGCGCTCGGCATGCAGGTCGAAGCCAACGACGCCGGGTGGGAAGTCGTATCGCCGAGCCGGCGCTTCGATATCGCCATCGAGGAGGACCTGATCGAGGAACTGGCTCGCATCCACGGCTACGATCGCATCCCGACCACTTTGCCCGGCGGCGCCACCCGCATCGCCGCGCCCACCGAAACCCAGGTGGAAGCTTCCAGCGTGCGTCGCCAGATGGCCGCACGCGATTACCTGGAAACGGTGAACTATGCATTCGTCGATGCAGGCTTGCTGAAGCAGTGGAACGCCGACGAACATGCGGTGGCGCTGGCCAATCCGCTGAGCGCCGAACTCGGCGTGATGCGTACGCGGCTGCTGCCCGGACTAGTCTCCGCACTACAGCGCAACGTCGCGCGCCAGGCCGGGCGCGTGCGTCTGTTCGAATTGGGCAATGTGTTCGCGGCCAATGCGGGTGCGGCTCCCAACGAGACGCAACGCATCGCCGCCGCGATCCACGGCGACGCGAAGGCGGAGCAATGGGGCGACGCTTCGCGCAAGGGCGACTTCCACGACCTGAAGGGCGATCTGGAGAGCCTCGCGGCCGCATCCGGCGCCAGACTGGAGTACCGGCCCTCGCAGCAGGCATTCGGGCATCCGGGGCGCTCGGCCGATGTGTTCCGCGACAACCAGCCGATCGGCTGGATCGGTCAACTGCATCCGCGGCTACTGCGTGCGCTGGACCTGGACGGCGAGGTGATCGGGTTCGAGCTGGATCTGGCGTCGTTGAGCGCACGCGCACTGCCGAAGGCTTCCGAGCTTTCGCGCTTTCCGTCCGTCCGCCGGGATCTCGCGTTCGTCGTGGCCGACAGCGTGCCCTGGGCGGCGATTTCGGACACGGTCCGGGCGGCCGTGGGCCCGTTGCTGCGGGATCTGCTGCTATTCGACCGCTATGTCGGCGCGGGGGTCGAATCAGGTCAAAAGAGCTTGGCTATGGGCTTGATTTTGCAGGATAACTCACGCACTCTGACCGACCGCGATGTGGAAGGTGCAGTGACCGGGGTGGTTGCCGCCATCGAGCGCGACCATGGTGCCAGGATTCGTGGTTGAAGGGCTGAAGGGGGAAGGAATACATGGCACTGACGAAAGCTGAAATGTCCGAGCGGTTGTTCGACGAGGTCGGGCTGAACAAGCGCGAAGCCAAGGAATTCGTCGACGCTTATTTCGACGTATTGCGCGAAGCGTTGGAGCAGGGCCGCCAGGTCAAGCTTTCTGGCTTCGGCAATTTCGACCTGCGCCGCAAGAACCAGCGTCCCGGCCGCAATCCCAAGACCGGCGAAGAGATCCCGATCTCGGCGCGTACCGTGGTCACCTTCCGCCCCGGACAGAAACTGAAGGAGCGCGTGGAAGCGTACGCTGGAGCCGCACATGCTTGATCCGGGCAGCAACCGCGAGTTACCGCCGATCCCCGCCAAGCGTTATTTCACCATCGGTGAAGTCAGCGAGCTGTGCGACGTGAAGCCGCATGTGCTGCGCTACTGGGAAACAGAATTCCCCAGCCTGGAGCCGGTGAAGCGCCGCGGCAACCGTCGCTATTACCAGCGCCACGACGTATTGATGGTGCGCCAGATCCGCGGCCTGCTGTACGAACAGGGCTACACCATCGGCGGCGCGCGCTTGCGCCTGGAAGGCGAGGGCGCCAAGCAGGAATCGGCGCTGAGCAACCAGATCGTCAAGCAGGTGCGCATGGAGCTGGAAGAAGTACTGCAGCTGCTGCGCCGCTAGCGTGTTTCCCTCTCCCGGAGGGAGAAGGAAAAAAGTCGGCTATAATTGCCGCCCCGCCGCCAAGGCGGGTATTCGCAAAGTTCGGGGCGTAGCGCAGCCTGGTAGCGCATCTGCCTGGGGGGCAGAGGGTCGTCGGTTCAAATCCGGCCGTCCCGACCAACGCGAAATCACGTAAAGAAAACCCGCATCCCACCATGCGGGTTTTTTATTGCGCGATATTCAACCGTACTGGACTAGGATGAAGCATGCATCCACGCGCGCTCGAACTCATACACACGCATGGCCTGGCTCCTCATCCGGAAGGCGGCTACTACAAGCGCGTCTACGAATCCACCAAGCAGGTGGAGGTCAATGGCGTGCTGCGCCCGTCGCTGACCTCGATCCTGTTCCTGATCACCGAGGGCGCCGGCAGCCGCTGGCATCGCGTCGATGCCGCGGAAGTGTGGGACTGGCAGGAGGGCAGCGCGATCGAGTTGCTGATGTACGACGCAGGGTCCCGTGCCCTCAGTCGCGTGCAGCTGGACACCTCGGCTCGCGGTGGACAACTGGTACAGGTGGTGCCGGCGGGTATCTGGCAGAGCGCGCGTACGCATGGCGAATACTCGCTGGCGAACTGTTCGGTGTCGCCCGGATTCCTGTGGAGTGGCATGGAAATGCTGGACGAGCACAGCACCTTGGCGAACGAGATGCGTGCCGCGGGCGCTCAGACACCCTGATTACCTGCTTCAGGCTGAACACAGCTGCGCCATTGATGCCGTCGATCATCGCCTGCGTCCGGACTTGCGGCTAACCTGTCCCGCACCACTTTCACGGCAACCAGTGCCCATGCGTTTTCTCCCCGTCGTTCTCGCTTTTTCATGCCTGGCTTTGCCCGCCATGGCGCAAACGCCGACCGAAGCGACACCTGCGCAGCACATCGACAGCGAGGGCGTGTTGGAACTGGAAACGATGGTCGTGACCGGTGCGCAGCCGGGGCCGGGCATGTGGAAGGTATCGAAGGACGACCACGGGCTTTGGGTGCTGGGAACCTTGTCGCCGCTGCCGAGCGGTATCAGCTGGAAGTCGGACGAGGTCAAGCTGGTATTGGAGCAGGCGGACCAGGTGCTTGGCATGCCTGGCCTGGTGCTGGATGCGGATATCGGCGTGTTCAAGGGCCTGATGCTGCTGCCCTCGGCGCTGAAAGCAGGCAAGAACCCGGAGGGCAAGACCCTGAGTGAGGTGTTGCCGGCCGATGTCTATGCACGATGGGCTGCGTTGAAGCCCCGGTATTTCGGCCGGGACAACGGTATCGAGAAGAAGCGACCGATTCTCGTGGCCAACGAACTTTATGCGAAGGCCAATCGCAAGGCGGGCCTCGGGCAGAAACCGGTCATCACGCCGGTAATAGACGAGGTGCTGAAACGTCGCAAGATGAAAATGACGCCCACCACGCTGAAGATAGTGATCGATGATCCGAAAGCGGCGATCAAGGATTTCACCCGGGAAGGCGTGAACGACCTCGAGTGCTTCCGCGCGTCCCTGGACCGGGTGGAGAAGGACATCCCGGAGATGGTCGATCGCGCCAATGCGTGGTCGGTGGGCGACCTGGACGCATTGCGTGCCCTGCCATCGGAAAAGCAGGCGGGTGCCTGCATCTCGGCGCTGACCAGCGGGGAGTTCGCCAGGAAGCGCGGGATGAGCGACGTCGAAGCCAGGGTCAGGGCGCAGTGGCTCAAAACTGCAGAAGAGGCGCTGCAGAAGAACCGGGTCACTTTCGCGATCCTGCCCATAGCCGAGTTATTGAAACCGGATGGCTACCTGTCCTACCTGCAGGCGAAGGGCTACCAGGTGGAAGCGCCGCTTTAACCGGCAGCGCGCTAGCCGGCGACGATGCGAACGGCGTCGGTCGCCTGCAGCGATGGCCAGCGCTGGAGTACGGCCGCACGGATGCCGATGGCATCGATGCCGGCTTCGGCCAGCAGTTGTTCGCGGCTGGCGTGATGCTGGAAATCGTCCGGCAGGCCCAGGTGCAGGATCGGCAGCAGCACGTCTTCCGAATTCAGCAGTTCGGCCACGCCGGAACCCGCGCCACCCATGACCACGTTGTCCTCGACAGTGACGAAGCCCTCGTGGGTCTTCGCCAGTTCCAGGATCAAGGCACGATCCAGTGGCTTGACGAAGCGCATGTTGACCACGGTCAGGCCCAGCTCCTTGCCTACCTGTTCCGCCGCCGGCACGGTCGCGCCGAATGCGAGCAGCGCTATACGTGCGCCGCGTGCGCGGAGCTCGGCCTTGCCGATCGGCAGTGTCGCCAGCGACGGATCGATGGCCACACCGGTGCCGGTGCCACGCGGATAACGCACCGCGGCCGGGCCTTCGAATGCGAAACCGGTACTCAGCATCTTGCGGCACTCGTCCTCATCGGCCGGTGCCATCACCACCATGTGCGGCACGCAGCGCAGGTAGCTGAGGTCCAGGTTGCCGGCGTGGGTCGCGCCGTCCGGACCAACCACGCCGCCACGATCGATCGCGAACAGCACATCGAGTTTCTGGATGGCCACGTCGTGGATGAGCTGGTCGTAACCGCGTTGCAGGAAAGTGGAGTAGATGGCGACCACCGGCTTGGCGCCTTCGCAGGCCATGCCCGCGGCCAGGGTGACCGCATGCTGCTCGGCGATGGCGACATCGAAATAACGCTGCGGATATTCCTTGCTGAAGCGCACCAGGCCCGAGCCTTCGCGCATCGCGGGAGTAATGGCCAGCAGCTTCGGATCGGCAGCGGCCATGTCGCACAGCCAGTCGCCGAACACGTCGGTGTAGGTCGGCCTCTTCGCGCCGCCCTTGCTGATCAACCCCTTTTCGGGATCGAATGGGCTCACCGCGTGATAGCCGATCTGGTCGTCTTCGGCCAGTTCGTAGCCCTTGCCCTTGGTGGTCATGACATGCAGCAGTTGCGGACCCTTGAGGGTCTTCAGTGTTTTCAGCGCGCTGACCAGCGCCGGTACGTCATGGCCGTCGATCGGGCCGGTGTAGTGGAAGCCCATCTGCTCGAACAGGGTGGAAGGTACGAACATGCCCTTCCAGTGCTCTTCCCAGCGGCGCATGAAACGCGCCGGTGGCTTGCGCTTGTCGCCGAGCAGCTTCTTGCCGCCTTCACGCAGGGCATTGAGCGTGCGGCTGCTGCTGATCCGGCCCAGCATCTTGGTCAGGCCGCCGACGTTCTCGGAAATCGACATCTGGTTGTCGTTGAGGATCACCAGCAGGTTGGGCTCCGGATCCTCCATGCCGCCGGCATGGTTGAGCGCCTCGAAGGCCATGCCCGCGGTCATCGCGCCGTCGCCGATCACCGCCACGACCTTGCGCTCGTTGCCGGCCCGGGCATTGGCTATGGCCATGCCCAACGCGGCCGAGATCGAGGTCGACGAATGGCCGACGCCGAAGGTGTCGTATTCACTTTCCTCGCGCTTGGGGAACGGGGCCACGCCGTCGGCCTGCTTGACCGTGTGGATGCGGTCGCGGCGCCCGGTCAGGATCTTGTGCGGGTAGGTCTGGTGGCCGACATCCCAGACCAGGCGGTCGTCGGGAGTGTTGAACAAGTAGTGCAGGGCGACGGTCAGCTCGATCACCCCCAGGCCAGCGCCGAAATGTCCGCCGCTCTTGCCTACCGATTCGATCAGGTAGGCACGCAATTCATCGGCGATCGCGGTCAGTTCGGATTCGTCGAACTGGCGCAGGTCTGCCGGGTTGTCGATGCGGGAAAGGCGGGGGTAGCGGCTGGGGTCGATCATTCTTGCCATTTTCCTCCCCATTGCAGGGGTGGGCAAGCAAAGCCACTCATTTTGCCGTGATCGCTACTGCAGCGATGCGCGTCTCAGGCGGACAGCTTGGAGCGCTTGGGCAAATGCGCCTTCAGGAAGGCCATCTGGTCGGCCAGGATATTGCGATTGGAGAGGATCAGGTGTTCGATCCAACTGGGCCGGTAAGGCACCGCCAGCAACGGCATGTTGGCCTGTTGCGGAGTGCGGTTGGCCTTGCGCGAGTTGCAGTGGAAGCAGGCGGTGACCACGTTTTCCCAGATGTCCCGTCCGCCCTTGGACAACGGCAATACATGGTCGCGGGTCAGGCTGGGGCGCGAATATTCATGCCCGCAGTACAGGCAAAGCTGCGCGTCGCGTGCGAACAGCGCGGTATTGGTCAAGGAGGGTGTCGGCGACAGCGCCTGCACCCGCGCATGGCCGCGCGAGGCGACGATGGGGTGCAGCTCGATGATGCTTTGCTCGCCGGTCATGCGGCTGGTGCCGCCATGCACGCGCAGGCAGGGGTCGCCCAAGGTCCAGGCGACGGCGTCGCGCGCGTACAGGCAGGTGGCGTCCTGCCAGTTGATCCAGTCCAGCACGCGGCCATGCGCGTCCAGCGACAACAGGCGCACGGTACTGGAACGGGTGGAGGGATGCGACGCGGACGAGGCCGGGCCAGGAGTGCTGCCGGTGTCGACCAGGTGAAGCTGAGCTGTGTCTGCTTCCATCGGGGAAACAGGTTATACC
>JBOHXX010000135.1:0-8329 GCA_050737675.1 Pseudoxanthomonas sp. | reverse complement strand
GTCGTCGATGGCCGAGCGCGCATCAGCGGCGAATTCGGCCGCCGAGTACGGCTGCCAAGGTTCGCGCACGTCGATCAGGTGGTGCGGGACGGCGGCGAGCATCGATGCCTCGGGCTTGGCCGCGCCGATGTCGAGGCCGCGATAGACCAGCGCCGAATCGACGCTGACGATCTCGCCATCGAAGCGCTGCGCCCATTCCATCGCCAATGCGGTCTTGCCCGAGGCGGTCGGCCCCATCACGGCAATGGCGAGCGGCCTGCGATCGGCCGGCATCACTCGTCGTCCGGCCAGCGGATCGTCGCTGTGGTCGTTTTCGTGCGTGGCGTCGGCACCGCGGCCACCGCGTTCCAGACCTTCAACGCATCGACGGTGGCGGCGACGTCGTGGACGCGCAGGATCATGGCGCCGCGCTGTGCGGCGATGAGATGGGCAGCGACCGAACCTGCAACGCGATCCTGCGCCGCCTCACGGCCGGTGATTTCGCCGATGCTGCGCTTGCGCGAAAGACCTGCCAGCACCGGCACGCCCAGTTCGGTGAAGCGTTGCAACTGCGCGAGCAAGGCGAGGTTGTGCCGGGTGTTCTTGCCGAAGCCGAACCCCGGATCGACGATGAGGTTCTTCTTGGCGATGCCGGACATTTCCGCGGCGAACAGGCGCTCGGCCAGGAACCGGTGCACGTCGCCGACCACGTCGTCGTAGTCGGGCGCCTGCTGCATGGAGCGCGGCTCGCCCAGCATGTGCATCAGCACCACCGGCACGCCCAGCGATGCCGCGGCGTCCAGCGCGCCTTCGCGGCGCAGCGCATACACATCGTTGATCATGCCCGCACCGGCGGCGGCGGCGGCGCGCATCACTTCCGGCTTGTAGGTGTCGATGCTGATCGGCAGGGAAGTCTGTTTTACCAGGCGTTCTATCACCGGGATGACGCGGCGCAGTTCCTCATCGACCGGGACCTCATCAGCGCCGGGGCGGGTGGATTCGCCGCCGATGTCGAGCAGGTCCGCGCCTTCTTCCACCAGCTTCAGGGCATGCGCGACTGCTGCTTCCAGGGTGTCGTGTGCGCCGCCGTCGGAAAAAGAATCCGGGGTGGCGTTGACGATGCCCATCACCTGCGGGCGGTCGAGCTTGAGGATGCGGCCGGCGCAGTCGAGTTGCGGTGTGGTATCGAACATGATTCAAGCCATCCGGGGATGGCGGTTAGTGTAGGGCCGTGCGCTCGGCTTTGTCCCCCAAGGAGATTGCCTTCGGGACGTAGGTCCGAGCTTGCTCGGATGATTTTGATTCTGCTCCAGGAGCATCCGGGCAAGCTCGGATCTACGAAGCTATAAGCGGACGGGCACGGTCGCGCAAATGAAAAAGGCCAGAGCAAGCCCTGGCCTTTCATCATCGGATGGCGGACGGATCAGGTCTGCGCGGCCGGTCCGCCGATCGGCGGCAACGGCAGCACTTCGCCCTTGTCGGTCTTGGTCCAGCCTACCGGCGGCGGCGGTTCGCGGCCTTCCATGATCGCGTCGATCTGCGGCACGTCGATGGTCTCGTACTGCATCAGCGTCTCGGCCATCGCATGCAGCTTGTCGATGTTCTCGGTCAGGATCTTGGTGGTGCGCGCGTAGGCCTTGTCGAGGATGGTGCGCACGACCTCGTCGATCTTGCGCGCGGTGTCGTCGGAGACGTTCTTGTGCTGCGAGACCGAACGGCCGAGGAATACTTCCTCTTCCTCTTCCGCATAGGTGATCGGTCCAAGCTCTTCCGACAGGCCCCACTTGGTGACCATGTTGCGGGCCATCTTGGTGGCGCGCTCGATGTCGTTGGAGGCACCGGTGGTGACCTTGTCTGCGCCGAAGATCAGCTCCTCGGCGACGCGGCCGCCGTACAGCGTGGCCAGGCGGCTCTCGATGCCGGTGCGGTTGATGCTGTACTTGTCGCCCTCGGGCAGGTACACGGTCACGCCCAGCGCGCGGTCGCGCGGGATGATGGTGACCTTGTAGACCGGGTCATGCTCCGGCACCAGGCGACCGACGATGGCGTGGCCGGACTCGTGGTAGGCGGTGTTGCGCTTCTCCTCTTCGCTCATGGCCAGCGAGCGGCGCTCGGTGCCCATGATGATCTTGTCGCGGGCGCGGTCGAAGTGCTCCATGCGCACTTCCTTGCCGCTCTCGCGCGCGGCGAACAGCGCCGCCTCGTTGCACAGGTTGGCCAGGTCGGCGCCGGAGAAACCGGGTGTGCCGCGGGCGATCACCATCGGCACCACGTCGTCGGCCAGCGGCAGCTTGCGCATGTGCACGCGCAGGATCTGTTCGCGGCCGCGCACGTCGGGCAGGCCGACGACCACCTGGCGGTCGAAACGACCCGGGCGCAACAAGGCGGGATCGAGCACGTCGGGACGGTTGGTCGCGGCGATCACGATCACGCCTTCGCCACCTTCGAAACCATCCATCTCCACCAGCAACTGGTTGAGGGTCTGCTCGCGTTCGTCGTGACCGCCGCCGAGGCCGGCGCCGCGATGGCGGCCGACCGCGTCGATTTCATCGATGAAGATGATGCACGGCGCGTGCTTCTTGGCCTGGTCGAACATGTCGCGCACGCGGCTGGCGCCGACGCCGACGAACATCTCGACGAAGTCGGAACCGGAAATGCTGAAGAACGGGACCTTGGCCTCGCCGGCGATGGCGCGCGCCAACAGCGTCTTGCCGGTGCCGGGCTGGCCGACCATCAGCACGCCGCGCGGGATCTTGCCGCCCAGCTTCTGGAACTTGCCGGGGTCGCGTAGGAATTCGACCAGTTCGCTGACTTCTTCCTTGGCCTCGTCGCAACCGGCGACGTCGGCGAAGGTGACCTTGATCTGGTCCTCGCCCTGCAGCTTGGCCCGCGACTTGCCGAAGGACATGGCGCCCTTGGCCCCGCCACCGCCGCCCTGCATCTGCCGCATCATGAAGATCCAGAATGCGATGATCAGCACCACCGGCAGGAAGGTCATCAGGATCGAGCCCAACGAGATGTTGCTCGCGGGTTCGTTCTGGACGATCTCGACGTTCTTGTTGCGCAACACGTTGATCAGGTCGCGATCGAACGGCGCCCGGGTCACCACCTTGTCGCCATTGCCCAGGGTGTATTGGATCTGACTGTTTCCGGAAGTAGCGTCCCCTGTAAAGGTGACTTGCTTGACGTTTCCGTTGTCCACCTGGTCGAGGAACTGGGAGTACGTCATGCCCTGTCCGGAGGCATTGCCGACCTTGGGCGAAAAACTCTGGAACACCACCATCAGCACGACGGCGACGACCACCCATAGCAGCAGATTCTTGGTCAAACCATTCATCCTCATCGACTCCGCAGTTCCTTGATGACGCGATTGCCAGATTACATCGACCCGTTCCGGACTACCGATCCCGGGCGCTCATTTCTTCTGCAGCAGTTTGCCTTGGCCCAGTGCATAGACTTCCGGCGAACGCTTGCGTGACGCATCCGGCTTGCGGATGACCACTTTTTCGTAACGCCGCCGCAGTTCACGCACGTAGTCATCGAAACCCGTGCCCTGGAACAGCTTGATCAGGAACGCGCCGCCGGGTTTCAGGTGGCCGTCGGCGAAATCCATCGCCAGCTCGGCCAGATGCATCATGCGCGGCTGGTCGACCGCGTCCACACCACTCTTATTGGGGGCCATATCCGAGAGCACAAGGTCCACTTGCTGCCCGCCCAACATCGCCTGCAGCTGCGATAGGACGTCATCCTCCCTGAAATCCCCATGAAGGAAGTCGACCCCGGCCAGGCTGGGCATCTCCAGGATATCCATGGCCACCACCCGGCCGCTGTCGCCCAGCGCCTTGCGCACGAACTGCGACCAGCCGCCCGGGGCCGCGCCTAGGTCGACCACCACCATGCCCGGCTTGAGCAGGCGGTCGCGCTCGATCAGCTCCTCCAGCTTGTACGCCGCCCGCGAACGCAGGCCCTCGGCCTGCGCTTTTTTCACGTAGGGGTCGGCGAAATGCTCTTTGAGCCAGCGCTGGCTGCTTTTGCTTCGGGTGGCCATGGGCTCTTGGGGGGCTTCCCAAGTGCCCGCAGGCATTGGGAAAAAGGAACGCGGGGAAGGCCGCATGATACCCTGAACCCCCTTCCGGCCCCGTACCGTAGCGCATGTCCACTGCTTTGACTTCCAGCCAGTCGCGCTTCCTGCGCGGCCACGCGCACGACCTGAAAGCCCTGCTCCAGATCGGCGCCAAGGGCCTCACGCCCGCCTTCCTGGCCGAACTGGACGCGGTCCTGGAGCAGCACGAACTGGTCAAGATCAAGATCGGCGCCGAGGATCGTGAAGCGCGGGACGCCATGATCGCGGAGATCGTGGACAAATCCGGCGCCGGGCTGGTCCAGCGCATCGGCCACGTCGCGGTGCTGTACCGGCCGAGCAAGGACCATCGCCAGATCGTGCTTCCGCGGAAGTAACCGCGGAATCCGCATGGGAAATGGTTGAGGCGCCCGTCTTACCGATTCTTCATTCCCTGTTTGGCATTCCCGACCCCGCATGCAGCTGAACCACGAACTCCCCGATTACGCCTATGCCCTGCGCGCCGCCGACGGTCGCAGCGCCAAGGTCAACGATCGGGTGCTGGAAACCAGCTTCATCCTGGCCCCGAATGAGCTGATCGAGGACTGGAAAGCCGGCGCAAGCGCCGATCTGGTGCCCGACGACCTGGTCCCGTTGCTGGCGCTCGATCCCGAACTGATCCTGTTGGGCACCGGCGATCGCCAGGTGTTTCCTTCGGCTGCGGTGATGGCCGCGTGCCTGACCCGTGGCATCGGCATCGAGGTGATGACCAACGCGGCGGCGGCACGCACGTTCAACGTGCTGGCCGGCGAAGGCCGGCGCGTGGTGGCCGGTTTCCTGCTTTCCACCTGATCCGGACCGCGACCTTCTCCCGTCGATGAGGGCGATGACTGCGGGCTTGCTGGTGCTGGTGCTTTCGGCATGCCGGTCACCTACCCCGGAAGAAAGTTTCCGCGACTGGGCCGGACTCCCGGAAGCGGCCGGGGTCACGGACTACCAGGCTTATTTGCGCCGGGAAGGCGTCGCCGATGCGGTGCCGATGAACTCCCTGCTGCGTAGCGCACGCCATTGGCGCGCATGCGATGCCGCGGAATTCGCCGTGCCCCCGCGGTCAATGTGGCCGCACATCGTTCCAACGCTACGGGCATTGCGGCGACTGCAGGCCACCGGACTGGTCGATGGCAGGCTGGCCGTCTCCGGTTATCGCAACGAAACGCTCAACGCGTGTGCTGGTGGCAGTCCGCGCAGTCGCCACTTGTCGAATAACGCGCTCGATCTTGATATCCCCGGAGCAGCCGGCGATATCCAGCGGCTTTGCACCCATTGGCGCAAACAGGGGCCTGCAATGAAACTGGGGCTCGGCTTCTACACGAAAACCAGGATCCACCTGGACACCTCGGGCTTCCGCACCTGGGGCAGCGACCACACATGGCGGACTTCCTTGTGTACGGACAGGCCGCACGCCGCCGGCTGAACCCCGGCCGTGTGCAACTTCATTCCCATGGTGTCCGGATTTTCCGTTGATGGGCGTTGCTGCCTCCAATGACCAATGCCAGACGCGTCGAGACCGCATCCATCCGGATACGGTCCATCCACAGGGGGAAGTACATGAATCACGGATTGCGCCTTGCGGCGCTTGCGGTCGTTTTGTCGAGTGTTCCTTCCATCGCCATGGCTGCCGACCCGGCGCGCGAGGCGGCGGGCTGGAAGAACTGGGCGGACTTCACCGAAAACGTCGCCGCCAACGTCGGCGAGGACCACTACAACGCCGCCGGCGTGAAAACCTCCTGCAAGGGCGTCACCGGCATGGCCATCAGCCAGGGCTTCCAGTTTCCGTACTGGGGGCAGAGCGTGATCCAGGCCTGCCAAGTCTATGCCGAGCTGGGCGACGTCAATGGCAACCTCGCGATGGCCTCGTCCAGCAACGACCTGCTGAAGAAGATCTTCAAGCGCAAGAAGAAGAGCCTGTGCAAGGATTCCGAGCGTGTTGCCGAGAACCTGGGCAAGGCCACCCCGATCGCCAGCGAACCACGTGCGCAGCAACTGGCCTTCGACCTGGCCGAGAGCATGGGCCGCATCTACGACGCTGCCGATTGCGACGGCAAGAAGCGCACCTGGTCGTGGCGCCACGAAGAGCACAAGATCACGCCTTGAGTACGGGATTGCTTGCGGCCTGACGAAAACGCCGGCGAATGCCGGCGTTTTCGGGTCTGACGTCCTTACCGCTTCGGCAAATACAGCTGCGGATCCACCGGCTTGCCGTTGTAACGGATCTCGAAGTGCAACATGTCGCGCGAGGCGCCGCTGCGACCCATCTCCGCGATCTGCTGGCCGGCCTTCACGTTCTGGCCTTCGTTGACCAGGCGCGTGCGGTTGTGGCCATAAGCGGACAGCCATGATTCGCTGTGCTTGATGATGACCAACTCGCCATAGCCCACCAGGCCGCCACCGGAATACACCACCACGCCGTCGCCGGCTGCGCGCACCGCCTGCCCGCTGGTGCCGGCGATATCGACGCCCTGCTTGGTCGCATCGCCGGCGGCGAATCTTCCGATCACCGCGCCATCGGCCGGCCAGCGCCAGGACACGCCACTGCTCGCGGGTGCAGCCTGCGTTGCCACAGGCCTGGTGGGGACGGGAGGTTTGGGGCGGACCGTGGTTGCGGGGCTGGTGCCGGTCGCCGCAACGTTCTTGCCGTTCGAGGGATACAGCCTGAGGCTCTGCCCCGGGTAGATCGTATAGGGCGCGCCGATACCGTTCCAGGTCGCCAGGTCGCGAAAATCGATGCCGTTGCGGAAGGCGACTCCATACAACGTATCACCGCGCTGCACCTGGACGGTGGCGCCGTATTTCGGCTTGGACACGATGCGTTGCGATGCGCTTGAAGACGAGGTTTCACGCACCACGCTGCTGCTGCACGCGGCCAGCAACAGGGCTGCGGCCACCAGTGCCAGGGTGCGTTGGACGTAGCTCATGCTTCTATGCCGCATCGTTGAATTTCACCTGTTGATTGCTCATCCGCCGTTCGCCTTCCATATCAACCAGCCGATCAGCGCCAGCAACAGCGCAGTCGAAATCCAGCCGACCGGTTCGATCCAGCGATGCAGCGCCGCTTCCGCACGCGCCCCACCCAACCTGATCGCGCCGGCGACGAGATACAGGCGCTTGCCGCGACCGACGAACATGCTTGCAAGGAACGGTAACAGCGGCACGCCCACGATGCCTGAGGCCCACGTGAATATCTTCAGTGGTATCGGCGTGAATCCGGCAAGCACCAGCAACCAGAACGCCTTCCATGGCGACTCCGCCACGACCTGGCGCAGGTGCTCCACCTGCGCATCGATCTTGCCGCTCCAACCCAGCCATTCGATCGCCGGCTGCAACGCGGCAAAAGCGAAATGACCCAGCGCATAGCCAACCAGCGCGCCAGCCAGCGAACCCATCAGGCTGAGGGTCGCGAACCACATCGCCCGCTTCGGTTGCGCCAGCGACATTGGCGCCAGCATCACTTCCGGCGGCACCGGGAAGATGATGGCTTCGATGAAGCTGAGCCCGGCCAGCAACCTGGGCGCGTGCCGGTGTTGCGCCCACTGGATGGCGCGCGCATACAAGGGGCCGAATATCTTCATGGCTCAGTCCAGGGTGCCGGACAGCAATGGCACGAACACCACCGGCGCCAGCACCTGTTCATCCACGCCACCATCTTCGCGCTTGGTCAGCTTGACCAGGGATTGCGAAGAAGCGCCACCGACCGGCGCGACCAGATGCGCGCCGACCGCTAGCTGCTCGATCAAGGCATTGACCAGGGCCGGCGCGGCGGCGGTGACGATGATCGCGTCATAAGGCGCATGTTCCGGCCAGCCGATGCGGCCGTCGTCGTGCTTGCTGCGCACGTTCATGCCCAACTGGCGCAGCCGCTTGCGCGCCTGGCGCAGCAGGTCGCCGATGCGTTCGACGGTATAGACCTCCAGTCCCAGCGCCGCGAGGATCGCCGCCTGGTAGCCGGAACCGGTGCCGATCTCCAGCACCTTCTTCGGTCTTGCATCCAGCAACAGCGCCTCGGTCATGCGCGCCACCACCCAGGGCTGGGAAATGGTCTGGCTATGGCCGATGGGCAGCGCGGTGTCCTCGTACGCACGCGTGGCCAGGGCTTCATCGACGAACAGATGGCGCGGCACGGTGCGGATCGCATTGAGGACGTTTTCATCGCGGATGCCGGTCTCGCGCAGCCGCTCGACCAGGCGGTCGCGGACGCGTTGCGAAGTCATGCCCTGGCCAACGGCTTCCGGT
>JBOHXX010000134.1:0-8333 GCA_050737675.1 Pseudoxanthomonas sp. | reverse complement strand
CCGGTGGACAGGTCCATCACCGTGTCCCCGCCCCAGCGGATCGACCAGACCAGCTTCTCCACTTCCTCGGCGATGCCGGAACTGACCGCGCTATTGCCGATATTGGCGTTGATCTTGGTCAGGAAGTTGCGGCCGATGATCATCGGCTCGCTTTCCGGGTGGTTGATGTTGTTGGGCAGGATGGCGCGGCCGCGGGCGATCTCGTCGCGCACGAACTCGGGGGTGATGAACTTCTGGATGCTGGCGCCGAACGACTCGCCCGCATGCTGCTTCAGCAGCAGCGCATCGCGCACCGCGTCCAGGCGCTGGTTCTCGCGGATGGCGACGTATTCCATCTCCGGGGTGATGATGCCCTTGCGCGCGTAATGCATCTGGCTGACGTTGGCGCCGGCCTTGGCCACGCGCGGCAGGGTGCGGCCGGGGAAACGCACCGCATCCAGGCGCGCGTTGGTTTCACGGCCGCGGCCGAATTCGGAACTCAATTGCGACAGCAGCTCGGTATCGCCACGTTCCTCGATCCACTTCGCACGCAGCGCCGGCAGGCCGCTGCGCAAGTCGATGCGCGCCTCCGGATCGGTGTACGGGCCGGAAGGGTCGTAGACGGTGACCGGCGGGTTCTCTTCGCCGCCGAACAGCGTGGGCGTCTGCGACTGGGTGATCTCGCGCATCGCGACCTGCAGGTCCGGGCGCGAGCCCTGCACGAAGATCTTGCGCGAGCCGGGGATCGGCCGGGTCACGGATTCGGAAAGCTGTTCGGTCTGCTGCAACAGCGAGGAAGGCACTGCGTTCATGGCGTTCGTCCAAAGGGGCTACGGGACGAAGCGGCGGCGCATGGACGGCAGGTGATCGCGGGGATCATGGGCGTCCTGCGAAGCTTCCCTACGCCGGTCTTAACCGGATCAGGTTCGAAGGGTCTATCTCAATCCCCGGCACCAGGCCGGCGATACCCCCGCTTCGGGGCGAATTAGAACACACCCCACAGCGGGGTGTCGGATCCGCGGTGCACCGGCTCGCCGTCCAGCAGCGCCTTGTCGCGCACCGCGCCCTTGTCGGCGCTGGTGGCCAACAGTGCGTAGGCCTTGAGTGCGGTGGTGACCTTGCGTGGACGCGGCTCGGCCGGCTTCCAGCCCTTGGCGTCCTGTTCGGCACGGCGCGCAGCCAGTTCCTCATCGGAGACCAGCAGGTTGATCGAGCGCTGCGGGATGTCGATCAGGATCCGATCGCCCTCGCGAACCAGGCCGATCGCGCCGCCCGCAGCCGCTTCCGGCGAGGCATGGCCGATCGACAGGCCGGAAGTGCCGCCGGAGAAACGTCCGTCGGTCAGCAACGCGCACTGTTTGCCCAGGCCCTTGGATTTCAGGTAACTGGTGGGATACAGCATCTCCTGCATGCCCGGACCCCCCTTGGGCCCTTCGTAACGGATCACCACGATGTCGCCGGCGACCACTTCGTTGGCGAGGATGCCCTTCACCGCCGCATCCTGGCTTTCGAAGACCTTGGCGCTGCCTTCGAACACATGGATGGATTCGTCCACGCCCGCGGTCTTCACCACGCAGCCGTTCACGGCCAGGTTGCCGTAGAGCACGGCCAGTCCGCCTTCCTGCGAATACGCATGTTCGACATCGCGGATGCAGCCGTTGCTGCGATCGGTGTCCAGCGTCGCCCAGCGCGTGGCCTGACTGAAAGCGACCTGCGTGGGAATGCCGCCCGGGCCCGCCTTGAAGAAAGTGTGCACCGCTTCGTCTTGGGTCCGGGTCACGTCCCACTGCGCGATGCCGTCAGCCAGCGTCTTGCCGTGCACCGTCGGCACATCGGTGTGCAGCAGGCCGCCGCGCGACAGCTCGCCCAGGATCGAGAAGATACCGCCGGCGCGATGCACGTCTTCCATGTGGTACTTCTGGATGTTCGGCGCGACCTTGCACAGTTGCGGCACCTTGCGCGAGAGGCGGTCGATGTCGCGCAGGTCGAAGGCGACCTCGCCCTCCTGCGCGGCGGCCAACAGGTGCAGGATGGTGTTGGTGGAACCGCCCATGGCGATGTCCAGGGTCATCGCATTCTCGAAGGCCTCGAAGCTGGCGATCGAGCGCGGCAGCGCCGAAGCGTCTTCACCGCCATACCAGCGGTGGCACAACTCGACCACCAACCGACCCGCGCGCAGGAACAGCTGTTCGCGATCCGCGTGCGTGGCCAGCGTGGACCCATTGCCCGGCAAGGCCAGCCCCAACGCTTCGGTCAGGCAGTTCATCGAGTTGGCGGTGAACATGCCCGAACACGAGCCGCAGGTCGGACACGCGCTGCGTTCGTATTCGGCTACTTTCGCGTCGGATGAGTTCTCGTCGGCGGCCACGACCATCGCATCGACCAGGTCCAGTCCATGCTCGGACAACTTGGTCTTGCCCGCTTCCATCGGCCCGCCGGAAACGAACACCGTGGGGATGTTCAAGCGCAGCGCGGCCATCAGCATGCCCGGGGTGATCTTGTCGCAGTTGGAAATGCATACCAGCGCATCGGCGCAATGCGCATTGACCATGTACTCGACCGAGTCGGCGATGATCTCGCGGCTGGGCAGCGAATACAGCATGCCGTCGTGGCCCATGGCGATGCCGTCGTCCACCGCGATCGTGTTGAACTCCTTGGCCACGCCACCGACGCGCTCGATCTCGCGCGCCACCAGTTGCCCCAGGTCCTTGAGGTGCACGTGCCCCGGCACGAACTGGGTGAACGAGTTGGCGATCGCGATGATCGGCTTGTGGAAGTCGTCGTCCTTCATGCCGGTGGCGCGCCACAGCGCACGGGCGCCGGCCATGTTGCGGCCGTGGGTGGAAGTCTTGGAGCGGTAGTCAGGCATGCGGGTACGCAAGGAGTCGCAGGTGGGGGGCACCGATTCTGCGGCGTTTCCAACGTTTCAGTTGCAACTATATTTGTCTTGATAGTCCTTTCGTCGATATCGGCGGACATGCGCTTGACAATGCTTATTGGCGCATGTTTCTCTAGGCCCATGTTGCAACGCCACATGCCCTCGATGACCGACACGACTGCGCCCCACGGCGCGGCGGCCTCGCTCCTCGTACTCGTACTTATTACCTCGCCAACAGGTGCGGGACGAACCGGCGCGTAAGCAGAAAAGCTCGCCTGATTCGCAAAACCCCGCACCGAGAAGTGCGGGGTTTTTTGTTTTCAGAACCATCAGAACTTCCAGCCCTTCCCTTCAACCTTCCTTGGAATCCAGCGCAATGACCACCAGCACCCTTCCCAACACCAAGATCGCCACCATCGGCTACGGCAGCCAGGGCCGCGCACATGCGTTGAACCTGCGCGAATCCGGTTTCGACGTGACCGTCGGCCTGCGCCCGGGCGGCCCGACCACGGCCAAGGCACAAGCCGATGGCTTCGTGGTCAAGACACCGGCCGAGGCGGTGAAGGACGCCGACCTGGTCGCGGTGCTGACCCCCGACATGGTCCAGCGCAAGCTTTACGACGAAGTGCTGAAGGACAACCTAAAGCCCGGCGCCTGCCTGCTGTTCGCGCATGGCCTGAACGTGCACTTCGACCTGATCAAACCGCGCGAGGACATCGACGTCGTACTGGTCGCACCGAAGGGCCCGGGCGCGCTGGTCCGCCGCGAATACGAGATCGGCCGCGGCGTGCCCTGCATCTACGCCGTGCACCAGGACAAGAGCGGCAATGCCGAAGCGCTGGCCCTGGCCTACGCCGCCGGACTGGGCGGCGCGCGCGCCAACATCATCAAGACCACCTTCAAGGAAGAGACCGAGACCGACCTGTTCGGCGAGCAGGCGGTGCTGTGCGGCGGCGCTTCGTCGCTGGTCCAGGCTGGTTTCGAGACGCTGGTGGAAGCCGGCTACCAGCCGGAAATCGCCTACTACGAAGTGCTGCACGAACTGAAGTTGATCGTCGACCTGTTCTACGAAGGTGGCATCACCCGCATGCTGGAGTTCATTTCCGAAACCGCGCAGTACGGCGACTACGTCAGCGGCCCGCGCGTCATCGATGCCGGCACCAAGGCGCGGATGAAGGACATCCTGACCGACATCCAGGACGGTACGTTCACGAAGAACTGGATCGCCGAATACGAAGCCGGCCTGCCGAACTACAACCGCTTCAAGAAAGCCGACATGGAGCACCCGATCGAAGTCGTGGGCAAGAAGCTGCGCGCCAAGATGGTGTGGCTGTCGGCCAACGCCGCGCAGCCGGATGCGGACGACGCCACTTCAACAGCAAAGGCCGCCGCTGCATGAACGCAACCGCTGCCATTGCCCCACGCAACGGCGCACGCTGGCTGACCCAGGCGCTGGAAGCCGAAGGCGTCGAAACGCTGTTCGGTTATCCGGGCGGCACCATCATGCCGTTCTACGACGCGCTGGTGGATTCGAAGCTGAAGCACATCCTGGTGCGCCACGAACAAGGCGCGGCATTGGCGGCGAACGGTTATGCGCGCGCCAGCGGACGCGTCGGCGTGTGCGTGGCGACTTCCGGTCCCGGCGCTTCCAACCTGGTCACCGGGATTGCGGATGCGATGCTGGATTCGGTGCCGATGGTGTGCCTGACCGGACAGGTCGCGACCCATCTGATGGGCACCGACGCGTTCCAGGAGCTGGACGTGTTCGGCCTGACCCTGCCCATCGTCAAGCACAGCTACATCGTGCGCCGCGTGGAAGACCTGCCGGAAGTGGTGCGCGACGCCTTCCGCATCGCCCGCGAAGGCCGCCCCGGCCCGGTGCTGATCGACCTGCCGAAAGACGTGCAGGTGGCCGATGCCTCGCACCTGCCCGATCACGTTCCCGCTGAAGTCGAGCTGCCGCCTGCTCCGCCGCAAGCCGCCCTGGCCGAAGCGCTGGCCGCGATCGCCGGTGCGGAGAAGCCGGTGATCTACGGCGGCGGCGGCATCGGCCTGGCCGGTGCGGTGGACGTGTTCCGCGAATTCGTCGAAGCCACCCAGATTCCCACCGTGCTGACCCTGCGCGGACTGGGCGCATTGCCCGGCGGGCATCCGAATTACCTGGGCATGCTGGGCATGCACGGCACCCGCGCCGCGAACATGGCGGTTCAGGAATCGGATCTACTGATCGTGGTCGGCGCGCGTTTCGACGACCGCGCCACCGGCAAGCTGGCCGAGTTCGCCCCGTTCGCGCGCGTCATCCACCTGGATGCAGACGCGTACGAGATCTCGAAATTGCGCACCGCCAATATCGCCCTGCCCGGCGATGTCGCTGCCGGCCTGCACGCGCTGGTCGGCGCGCGCGGCACCTGCGACAGCGTTGATCATGAAAGCTGGCGCAAACGCTGCCGCATGCTGGCCGACAAGCACGGCTTCCGTTACGACGCGCCCGGCACCGACATCTACGCACCGGCCTTGTTGAAGCGCATGACCGAACTGGCCCCGGACGACGCCATCGTCGCCTGCGATGTAGGCCAGCACCAGATGTGGGTCGCGCAACACTGCAAGTTCAACCATCCGCGCAACCACTTGACCAGTGGCGCCTTGGGCACCATGGGCTTCGGTCTGCCGGCGGCGATGGGCGCGCAGTTCGCCTGCCCCGACCGCACCGTGCTGCTGGTCAGCGGCGACGGCAGTTTCATGATGAACGTGCAGGAGCTGGTGACCATCGCGCGTTGCCAGTTGCCGGTGAAGATCGTGCTGCTGGACAACAGTTCGCTGGGCATGGTCCGGCAGTGGCAGGAACTGTTCTTCGCCAAGCGCTACAGCGAGATCGACCTGTCCGACAACCCGGACTTCGCCGCCTTGGCTGAAGTATTCGGCATACGCGCCCGCCGCATCGACCGCCGCGACCAGGTGGAAGACGCACTGGCCGACCTGCTGGCCCAGCCCGGTCCCGCACTGCTGCACGTGGCCATCGACATCAAGGCCAACGTCTGGCCGCTGGTGCCGCCCAACACCGCCAACAGCACCATGCTGGACAGCAATCCCGCCGACCAGGCTGTCGCCGATTCCAACCCAACGATCTCACGCACGGAGCCCGCGCATGCGTTACCGGCTTGACCTGGTGCTGAAACCGGCCGAAGGCGCGCTGACCCGCGTGATCGGCATGGCCGAACGCCGCGGCTTCACCCCGCACTCGATCAATGGTGGTTCCGCCAACGAGGACGGCGGCTGGCGCCTGCAACTGGTGGTCGACGGACAACGTCCGTCGGAAACCCTGCGCCTGCAGATGCTGAAGGTGTACGACTGTGTGTCGGTGGAGATCACTCCCGTTGAAACTCCTGTGCCTGCCGAGGCAACGCCATGAACGGACTGTCCGTGCATGCCGTGCATCGCCAGGTCCGGAGGCGTCTTCTTCAACCTCGGCCAATCGCGCGCGTCGATGCCTGATCAACGCGCCAGCTCCAGCAAGGAATCGGACGTAAGTGACGTAATCGTCACCGTGGCCGACGTGCTGGCCGCACAGGCGCGCCTGCGCCGTTACCTGCCGCCGACGCCGCTGCACCATGCCGAACGCTTCGGGGTGATGCTGAAGCTGGAAAACCTGCAGCGCACCGGTTCCTACAAGGTGCGTGGCGCCTTGAACGCGTTGCTGGTCGCACGCGAACGCGGCGACACGCGTCCGGTGATCGCTGCTTCGGCCGGCAACCATGCGCAGGGCCTGGCCTGGGCCGCGTACCGGCTGGGCGTGCAGGCGATCACGGTGATGCCGCATGGCGCTCCTGCCAACAAGATCGCCGGCGTCGCCCACTGGGGCGCGACCGTGCGCCAGCATGGCGACAGCTACGACGAGGCCTACGCGTTCGCGCGCGAGCTGGCCGAACAGAACGACTACCGCTTCCTGTCCGCATTCGACGATCCCGACGTCATCGCCGGCCAAGGCACGGTCGGTATCGAGATCGCGCCGCATGCGCCGGACGTGGTCATCGTGCCGATCGGCGGCGGTGGCCTGGCTTCCGGCGTCGCCTTGGCCTTGAAGTCGCAGGGCGTGCGCGTGGTCGGCGCGCAGGTGGAAGGCGTCGATTCGATGGCGCGTGCGCTGAAAGGCGACACGCGCGAGGTCGCGCCGGTCGCCAGCCTCGCCGACGGCGTGCGGGTGAAGGTGCCAGGTTTCCTGACCCGACGCCTGTGCGCCAGCCTGCTCGACGACGTCGTCATCGTGCGCGAAGCCGAATTGCGCGAGACCCTGGTGCGGCTCGCACTGGAAGAAAACATCATTGCCGAAGGCGCCGGCGCCCTGGCCCTGGCCGCGGGCCGTCGCGTCTCCGGCAAGCGAAAATGCGCGGTGGTCTCCGGCGGCAATATCGATGCCGCGGTACTCGCCGCGCTGCTCTCGGAAGTGCGCCCGCGCGCGCCGCGCAAGCCGCGGCGGCGCACCCAGGAACTGCATCCGCTCGAACCGGGGCACGCGCTTCCCCGACTGGCACAGACCCTATCCCCTATTGAAGTTCCCCCCATTGAAGTCGACACGCCGCAAGCGCGTCACGCCGTAACCGAAGAGGAGTACACCTGGTGAGCACCATCATTACCCAGCCGGCCCAGGTCCGGATTTTCGATACCACCCTGCGCGACGGCGAGCAGTCGCCCGGCTGCAGCATGTCGCCGCAGCAGAAACTGGTGATGGCACGGGCACTGGCCGAGCTCGGCGTCGACGTGATCGAGACCGGCTTCCCCGCCAGCTCGCAGTCCGACCGCGAGGCAGCTTCACTGATCGCGCGCGAATTGCGCGACACCACCCTGTGCGTGCTGTCGCGCTGCCTGCCCAACGACATCGAGATCTCGGCGCGCGCGCTGGAAACTTCAGCCAGGCCGCGCCTGCACCTGTTCGTCTCCACCAGCCCGCTGCACCGCGAGCACAAGCTGCGCATGAGCAAGCAGCAGGTGCTGGACCTGGCCGCGACCAGCGTGGCCCACGCGCGCCGCTTCGTCGATGACGTGGAATTCTCCACCGAGGACGGCACCCGTACCGAAGAGGATTTCCTGAAGGAAGTGATCGCCGCGGCGATCGCCGCCGGCGCGACCACCATCAACGTGCCCGATACCCTGGGTTACACCACGCCGGCGGAGATCCGCGGCCTGTTCGAGCGCCTGATCAGCGAGGTACCCGGCGCGCGCGGCGTGGTCTTCAGCACCCACTGCCACAACGACCTGGGCATGGCCGTTGCGAATTCGCTGGCCGCGGTCGAAGGCGGCGCGCGCCAGGTCGAATGCGCCATCAACGGCATCGGCGAACGCGCCGGCAATTGCGCGCTGGAGGAAATCGCCATGGCGCTGAAGGTCCGCGGCGCCTACTTCAACGCCGACACGCGCCTGGACACGCGCCGCCTGGTCGCCACCTCGCAGCTGCTGCAACGGCTGGTCGGCATGCCGGTAC
>JBOHXX010000133.1:0-8363 GCA_050737675.1 Pseudoxanthomonas sp. | reverse complement strand
GTGCTGATCGGCGTCGGCGGCTGCGTGGCCTCGCAGGAAGGCGCGGCCATCGTCAAGCGCGCGCCGTACGTGGACCTGGTGTTCGGCCCGCAGACCCTGCATCGCCTGCCGGAGCTGATCCGCGCCCGGCGCGAATCCGGCAAGCCGCAGGTGGACATCAGCTTCCCGGAGATCGAGAAGTTCGATCGCCTGCCCGAGCCGCGCGCCGAAGGTCCGACCGCGTTCGTCTCGATCATGGAAGGCTGCAGCAAGTACTGCAGTTTCTGCGTGGTGCCGTATACGCGTGGCGAGGAAGTGAGCCGGCCGTTCGAGGATGTGCTGGTGGAAATCGCGCAACTCGCCGCGCAGGGCGTGCGCGAAATCAACCTGCTCGGGCAGAACGTCAATGCCTATCGCGGGCCTTACGGCGAGGGAGAAGTCGCGGACCTCGGCCTGTTGATCCGGACCATGGCCGAGATCGATGGCGTCGACCGGATCCGCTTCACCACCTCGCATCCGCTCGAGTTTTCCGACTCCCTGATCGAGGCCTACCGCGACGTGCCGCAGCTGGCCAATTACCTGCATCTTCCGGTGCAGGCCGGCAGCGACCGCATCCTCGCGGCGATGAAACGCGGCTACACCACGCTGGAATTCAAGCAGAAGATCCGCAAGCTGCGCGCGGTGCGGCCGGACATCTCGATCTCTTCCGACTTCATCGTCGGTTTCCCGGGCGAAACCGATGCGGACTTCGACAAGACCATGAAGCTGATCGAGGACGTGGGCTTCGACCAGTCCTATTCCTTCATCTATTCGCGCCGCCCCGGCACGCCCGCGGCGGACCTGGAAGATGGCACCCCGGAATCGGCGAAGCACGAACGCCTGGCCCGGCTGCAAGCGGCGATCAACGCCAACTCGACCCGCATCTCGCAGACCATGCTCGGCAGCGTGCAGCGCGTGCTGGTGGAACGCCACAGCACCCGCGATGCTTCCGAGCTGACCGGCCGCACCGAGAACATGCGCTACGTGAACTTCGCCGGCGATGCGCGGCTGATCGGACAGTTCGTGGACGTGGAGATCACCGAGGTGATGGCCAACTCGCTGCGCGGCAATCTGAAAATAAATTGAGGGTTGTAGGAGCGACGCAAGTCGCGAAGTCCACAGTGCCTGCGTGCCGGGCGACCGGCCTATCGAGACTCCGGGATTTCGCGACTTGCGTCGCTCCTACGGTTTCGTCTTAATCTAGGCGCTTGCGGAAGCGCAATATCGCCAGCGACATCATCACCACGGTGAATACCAGCAAGGCCAGCACGTCGGGCCACAACTCGAACAGGTTGGCGCCGCGCAGGACCACGCCGCGGATCAGGCGCATGAAATGGGTCAGCGGCAGCACTTCGGCGATCCATTGCGCCGCCTTCGGCATGCCGTCGAACGGGAACATGAAGCCCGACAGCAGGATCGACGGCAGGAACAGGAAGAACGCCATCTGCATGGCCTGGAACTGGGTCTGCGCACGAGTCGAAACCAGCAGTCCCAGGGTCAGGTTGGCGACGATCAGCAGCATCGCCGCGCCGTACACGCCCCACAGGCTGCCATTGATGGGCACCTTGAACAGCAGCATGCCCAGTAGCAGGACAACCGTGGTCTGGACCAGGCCCACGCCGATATAGGGCAGGACCTTGCCGACCATCAATTCGCCACTGGAAACCGGGGTGGTGATGAGCAATTCGAGATTGCCGCGTTCGCGTTCGCGGACGATGGCCATGGCGGTGAACATCACCAGGGTCATGGTCAGGATCACCCCGATCAGCCCCGGCACCACGTTCACCGCCGAGCGCCGCTCGGGGTTGTACAGCGGCAGCACGCTGATCTGTCCCTGCAACGCAGTCAGTCCGCGGCCATCGAGCGGCATCTGCGCCAGTTGTCGTGCAGTGGCCTGCACCGAAGTGTCGCTACCATCGACGATCACCTGCATCGCCTCGCGCCCATCGATCCGGCGGCGTTCGAAATCCGGCGGGATCACGATGCCGATCTTGATTTTGCCCTGGCGCAGCAACAGCTGCAGTTCCTGCGGCGTGCGCGCACCGGCGACCGGCTGGATCACACCGGTGGCGAAAAGATCCTGGACCAGTGCGCGCGAACCGCCGCTGTCGGCCATGTCCGCAACCGCTGCCGGCAGGTTGCGCACGTCCAGGTTGATCGCATAGCCGAACAGCAGCAACTGCAGGGTGGGAATGCCGAGCATCATCGCCACGGTCATCCGGTCGCGGGCCATCTGCCGCAATTCCTTGACCATCACCGCGACGATCTGCTGCGCCTTCATGCCGCTTTCGCCTTGGTTTTCGAATGGGTCGCCGAGACGAAGACGTCCTCCAGGTTCGGATCGATGGGAACGACTTCGGCCTCGATGCCCTTGGAGCGGAGGAACGCCTGCAGCTGCGCTTCGATGGCACTGCCGGCTTCCGTCAGCACGCGCAGCTCGTTGCCGATCTGGGCCACGCTGATCACGCCCTGCGCGGCGTGCAATGCCGCCTGCGCCTTGCGTGGTTCGCTGGCGCGGATGCCCACGGTGCGCCCGGCCAGCGCGCGGGTGAGTTCGGCGGGGGTGCCGTCGGCGACCAGCCGGCCAGTGTCGAGGATGGCGATGCGATGGCAGCGTTCGGCTTCGTCCATGTAGTGCGTGGAGACGAGGATGGTGGTGCCGGCGTCGGCCAGGTCGAAGAGTTTTTCCCAGAAGTCCCGACGCGATTCCGGATCGACCGCGCTGGTCGGTTCGTCCAGGAACAACAGCTCCGGCTTGTGCACGGTGGCCCCGGCCAACGCCAGCCGCTGCTTCTGTCCGCCGCTCATGGTGCCCGCCAGTTGCTTGGCGCGGTCGGTGAGGTTGTAGGCATCGAGCAGTTCGTCTATGCGGACGCGGCGCTGTTCGCGCGACAGGCCTTGCACGGTTGCCAGGAACTCCAGGTTCTCGCGCACGGTGAGGTCTTCGTACAGCGCGAATTTCTGGGTCATGTAGCCGATGCGTTTGCGCAGCGCCTCGGCCTGTTCCGGGATCTTCAATCCCAGCACCTCGATCTCGCCGGCGGTGGGTGTGAGCAAGCCGCAGAGCATGCGGATGGTGGTGGACTTGCCCGACCCGTTCGGACCGAGGAAGCCGTACACGCTGGCGCGCGGCACGGTCAGATCCACGCCATCGACGGCCAGCAGCGTGCCGAAGCGCTTGCCCAGGCCACGCGCGCGGATGGCGATGTCATCGGCGCCGTTACTTGCCACTTCCAACACCAGAGAATTCGACCCGCACCGGCACGCCCGCGGGTAGATCGTCCGCCGCCTTGTCCAGGGTGATTTCCGCCAGGTAACTCAACCGCTCCGCATCGCGGCCGGACAGCGCGTAGTACGGGGTGAAACTGGGTTCGCTGCGGATCATGCGCACGTGACCGTCGAACGCCACTTCGCGGCCATCGACGAAGACCCGCGCGGCTTGTCCCACCTTGACGTTGGCGCGCATAGGCTCCGGAACGTAGACGCGCGCATACGGCGTATCGCCGACCAGCAGGATCGCCAGCGGCGAGCCCACCGGCGCCTGGTCGCCCAGCTTGTACGGCAGGCTGTCGATGCGCCCCGCGCGTGGTGCGATCACGTTCAATTTCCCCAGCGAGACCGATTGAGTCGCGGCCTGCGCTTCGGCCGCGGCAACCGCGGAGCGGCCCTGCGCAACCTGTTCGCTGCGGGTGCCGCGTTCCAGTTCCAGCAAGGCCGCCTGCGCCGCGCGCACCTGCGCCTCGGCATTGCCGGCGGCGGCGCGTGCGCGGTCGACATCGGCGGTGGCCACCAGCTTCTGCCGGCCCAGCGGTTGCAGGCGGTTGTAATAGGCGCGCGCATCGACGGCCTGCGCCTGGACGGCCGCAACATTCGCGCGGGCCTGGGCGATGTCCTCGCTGCGCGGACCGGCCTCCAGTTCGGACAAGGCTTCGCGGCTCTGCTGCGCCTGCGCCTGCACCGCTGCCAATTGCGATTGGGTGCGGATCGGTTCCAACTGCAACAGGGGCGCACCGGCGGCGACCTGCTGGCCTTCGCGCACGTCGATGCGGACGATCTTTTCGGCCACCGGCGCAGGCAGGGTGATGCGATCCCATTCCAGCGTGCCGAGCACCTGCGGTGCGGAATCCTTGCACGCGGACAAACCCAATGCGCAGACAGCAACCAGTGAAAACAGCGTCTTTCTATTTCGCATGATCCTATTTCGCATGATCCAACTCCAATCCGCGGTCCAGCAACGAAAGCGTGTGCAGGCGCACGGTGTCGAAATTCAGGTCGTCGGCATTCAACAGGCGCCGCCAGATCGGCGCGCCCGCGGCGGGGAACAAGGTCAGCCCGACCAGCGACACCATCAGCAGGCGCGGATCCAGGTCGGGATTGATGCGCCCCTGCGCCTGGGCCTCGGCGAAGCGTTTGGCCATCATCTGCGGCAATTGCGGACCGATCCGGTCGAACAGCAGATCGCGCAGCGCGCCGCCTTCGCACAACACCTCGCGCACCCACAGCGGCGGCAGCCACGGATGTTCAGCCACGATCCTGCCAATGCCGGTCACGAAACCGGCGATCAATGCGGCGATGTCGTCGCCGGCCTGCAACAGCGGTTCGCGCAGGGCGGCGAAGACCGGCAGGATCTTCTGCGCAATCACTTCCTGCTGCAGCTGGGCCTTGTCACCGAAGTAGTAATGCAACAGGGCCGGGGTCACGCCCGCTTCGGTGGCGATATCCCGCAACGACGTGGCGGCGATGCCCTTGCGCACGAAGCAGGCCAGCGCCGCTTCCAGCAGACGGCCGCGCAGGTCGGGCGAATCCGCCGGCGGACGCCCTGCTGCGCGCTTGCGCGCGGGCCTGGACGATCGCTTTGCCAGAGCGGGGCTTGCATCGGGAGTTGAGGGAGATCCGGCCATGGTGAGAATATTTAATTCATTGATTAATTAACTGCAATCACCAACCGACGAACGGTCGCTTGTCTGGCCCTTGCAACATGGTCGCGATACCCTGCACCGCCCCGTCCCGACTCGCTTGCCATCCCCCAGACCGCCCCCAAGTTGTGGTTCTTCGTAGTGGAGGCCGAACCACTGCCCGACGCCCCGGATTTCCAGGAGTTCGGCGGCGCCTTCGTGCTCTGCTACCAGATGCCGGGGCTGGCCGAAGACCCGATCCGCCATGCCAGCGACTTCCTGCGCGGCGCCGGCTGGCAGGTGACCGGCGTGCAGGAGGAGCCCAAACAGATCGAACGCGACGAAGCCCCCGAGGCCGAACACTTCGACCAGGCGCTGATCGACGACGAGGCCTACGTATTCCACCAGTGGCGTGTCGAAGACGCCGACGACCAGACCAGGCACTGAACTTCTCCATGACTGCCCCCGACAAGCGCGAATTCATCCTTGAACCCGACAACGCCGAGCGGCTGGCCAACCTGGCCGGGCCGTTCGACGCGCACCTGCGCCAGATCGAACTGCGCCTGGGCGTGGAAATCGCCAACCGCGGCAACATCTTCAAGATCACCGGTCCCACGGCGGAAGTGAAAGCAACCGAAAAACTGCTGCGTGCGCTGTACGCAGAAGCCGGCGAAGAAACCTTCGACAGCGAATCCATCCACTTGCGTCTCAACGCGGCCAATGTCGAGCATCTCGCGGCAGGCGGTTACGAAGCGCAGGAAGTTGCGATCAAGGTCAAGCGCGGCACCGTGCGCGGCCGCGGCCCCAACCAGGCCGCCTACCTGCACGCCATCGCCACCCACGACATCAATTTCGGCATCGGCCCGGCCGGTACCGGCAAGACCTTCCTCGCGGTCGCAAGCGCGGTGGAAGCGCTGAACGAATCGCGCGTGCAACGGCTGATCCTGGTGCGACCCGCGGTGGAAGCCGGCGAAAAACTCGGTTTCCTGCCCGGCGACCTGAGCCAGAAGGTCGATCCGTACCTGCGCCCGCTGTACGACGCGCTGTACGAGATGCTGGGCGTGGAAAAGGTGCTCAAGCTGCTGGAGAAGAACGTCATCGAGATCGCGCCGCTGGCCTACATGCGCGGGCGCACGCTCAACGATGCATTCGTGATCCTGGATGAAGCGCAGAACACCACCATCGAGCAGATGAAGATGTTCCTGACCCGGATCGGCTACGGCAGCACCGCCGTGGTCACCGGCGACCTGACCCAGGTCGACCTGCCAAAGCATGTGAAGTCGGGATTGAAGGACGGCCTGGAAGTGCTGCGCGGCGTGGACGGCATCAGCTTCACCTTCTTCACCGCGCGCGACGTGGTCCGGCATCCGCTGGTGGCGAAGATCGTGCGGGCTTACGATGAGCGGGATGGCAAGGATGCGGAAACGGGGCAGGCGTGACTTTTAAGTTCGTCATTCCCGCGAAGGCGGGAATCGCTCTTGGCCTCATCCAAGGAGATCGAGTGGGGGTAATTTTTCCCAGAATCATGTTGCCCAAAATCGAAAGACCACAAAGCAGGAGCGATTCCCGCCTTCGCGGGAATGACGAACCCTAATGACCCAAGGCCCCACCCTCCTCGAAGTTTCCGTCAGCTACGCCCTGCCCCGCGCGGGCTTGCCTTCGTCGGTGAGTTTCCGCAAGTGGGTGGCCGCCGCGTTGCACGGGCGCATCCGCGAAGCCGACCTGGCGGTGCGCATCGTCGACAGCAAGGAAGGCCGCGCACTCAACCGCCACTATCGCGGCAAGGACTACGCGACCAACGTGCTCAGTTTCCCGGCGGAAATGCCTGAAGGCGTGAAAATGCCGAAAGGCTTCAAGATGCCGCTGCTGGGCGACCTGGTGATCTGCGCGCCGGTGGTCGCGCGCGAGGCCAGGGAACAGAAGAAGAAGCTGGCCGCGCACTACGCGCACCTGACCGTGCATGGCGCGCTGCACCTGCTGGGCTGGAACCACGAGGACGACCGCGAGGCCGACGCCATGGAACAGCTGGAGCGCGAGATCCTGGCCGAGCTCGGCATCGACGACCCCTACGCATTCGAGGAATAGCATGCGCCGTGTTTTGATCCTGCTGGCGGCACTGTTGCCGCTTCCGTTGTTCGCGCAGACGCCTGCCGCATCGCCGGAAAAACCCGCGACCACCACCACGCCGGCCACGGACGTGGCCGCGAAACCTGCGGAAAAACCCGCCGAACCGCTTGATCCCGCCCGCATCGACCTGCCCGGCCTGATCGAATGCAAGCGCGAACTGGCCGACTTCCACTACCTGGCCCCGGCCCTGGTCGAGCCGCTACAGGCGGTCGCGCTGGGCTGGCGGCCGCTGCCGCAGGCCAACCTGTTCATGACCGAGTTCATGCTCAACTCGCCGATCAGCGTGTTCGGGCACAGCACCGACCATATCGCCTTCACCGGCGACAGCATCATCGCCATCCTCGACCTGGCCGATCCGCGTCCGTTGGCCAAACAACTGGAACTGGAAACGGCGGTCGACACACCGGCCAAGGCGATGTTCGGCAAGGAGCTGCGTAGTCATGAGCAGCACGACGAGGCCAGCGGAATGACCCTGATCGATTCGGTGGTCCTCAATGTGTCCAACGTTTCCTCGCACCCGGGCAAGACCCTGGTCGGTTGCAGCTACATCATGGATACGCTGGAAGAGCCCGAGGCACCGCCCGCGCCGGAACCGGCATTGCCCACCGATACCGCTTCGCCGTAGCTCCGGGTGGGGAGGGGCTTCGGCCCCGACACGGCATCGATAGAGCCTGTCGGGGCTGAGGCCCCTCCCACATCATCCTGATAGACTGGAGACGTCGCCCTCCCCCGGGCTGCCTGTTACCCACCCAATGTCAGAAGACGACAGTACCCCCGCGCCGGAATTCTCCGAGAAACACCCGGAGAAGCGGCGCACCTGGCTGGACCGCATCAGTTCTGCGTTCTCCGGCGAACCTTCCTCACGCGACGACCTGATCGCGCTGTTGCGCGATGCGCAGGGCGACGGACTGATCGCCAGCGACACTTTGCGGATGATGGAAGGTGCCATCGCCGTGGCCGAGCTGACCGTCGGCGACGTGATGGTGTCGCGCTCGCAAATGGTGTCGTTGCCGATCAATGCCCCCTTCCTGGAGCTGATGAAGCAGGTGGTGGAATCCGGACACTCGCGCTTCCCGGTCCACGGCGACAACAAGGACGAGATCCTCGGCATCCTGCTGGCCAAGGACCTGCTGCGTGGCGTAGTCGCCGACAACGGCCCCGGCAACGTGCGCGAACTGCTGCGCCCGGCGGTACTGATCCCGGAATCGAAGAAGCTCAACCTGCTGCTCAAGGAATTCCGCCTGTCGCGCAACCACATGGCGATCGTGGTGGACGAATACGGCGGCGTGGCCGGCCTGGTCACCATCGAGGACGTGCTGGAAC
>JBOHXX010000132.1:0-8375 GCA_050737675.1 Pseudoxanthomonas sp. | reverse complement strand
GCATGGTGCGATCGAAGTCGAAGCCATGGAACGTGTGCGCGTTGAAGTGCTCGCGCTGCTTCTTGTTGCGCTGGATCTCTGGATGCTGGCGGCGCAGGTACTCGCCGGCGGCGACCAGGAAGCCAGCCGTGCCCATCGCTGGATCCGTAATAGTGTCGTCGGGCTTGGGCGCGGTCAGCGCTACCATCAGTTCGATGATATGGCGCGGGGTACGGAACTGGCCGTTCTGCCCCGCGCTGGCGATTTTGCCAAGCATGTATTCGTAGAGATCGCCCTTGGTGTCGCGGCGGCTCATGTCGATGCCATCCAGCATGTCCACCACCCGCGCCAGCAGGGCCGGGGTAGGGATGGTGAAGCGGGCGTCCTTCATGTGTTGGGCGTAGGCCGAACCATCACCGCCCAGCGTGCGTAGGAACGGGAAAACGTGGTCGGCCATACGGTCGAACATCAGCCGCGGCTCCATATCCTTCAGGCGCGACCAGCGAAGGTCATCGAACTTCACATCCTTGTCGGTCTTGCCCTTGGGAAAGATGCGGCGCTCAGGCTTGTCGCCGGTGGCCTGCTCGCGGGCGAGATCTGCGGTGTGCTGCTCGTCCAGGCGCTTGATGAAGAGCAAATAGGTGATCTGCTCGATCACTTCCAACGGGTTGGAGATGCCGCCAGTCCAGAAGGCATTCCAGACACTGTCGACTTGGGTACGAATTTCGCCGGTAAGCATGGGATCTCGTTGGTTGGAAGAGCACGGCGGAGTAGGGCCGTGGTGCCATCGTGTGGGCATACTTCCGAATCATAGCCGGCCTGAAGACTTTGCCCTACCCCAAAGACAGGACCCAAGGCAGAAGTTCAAGGGCGGTGGCCAAGCGAATTGACCAGCCGCCCTTGACTGCTAAGGGTTCGCTTGCGGGGGGATGCCGCTGGGACGCAGGTTGTTGGTCACCTTCGCCTTGCCTGCTTCGGTGCGTGGCCCTGTGGACATTCCGCCGTGGCATTTGCAGCGAGCCCGGCCGAGGATGGCCTTTGCCTTGCAAGGCAGACCGCTGCGTGTTCGAGCACCACACAAGGGGTTGTCCTTCCGTCGTTGTGCCCTTACTCGCCCGCGCATCCGGGAAGGAACAGGAACTCGCATGGTGTGAATTGTCTTGATTTTCTCAGTCATCGCTATCGCCTACCGTTCGCCAAAGTCCATGACGCGCGCGCCCGTGCGCGAGTCTTTCGGGATGACAAGCTTTGTTGTACTGCACGATCCCACTGATCAACCTGTGTGAGCACGCCTGCTCAGGCTGTTGCCTGGAGCAGCAACAATCAGGAGGTCTTCCCTTTGGGGGTGCGAGTGCGCAACGAATACGTAAATGAAGCGTGCCAGCCTGCGATTCTTGCGATTCTTGCGATTCTTGCGATTGGGCAGCCGATGCCCGTATCGAAATCGCAGCAATCGCTGCAATCGCAATCCATAGCGGCGCTTTCAGGGGATTGGACTGGGCGAATGTCATGTAGCCTCCTGTGGCCGCACACGCCACACCCGCGTCCGATGCTTGCCATCCAACACCATGCCGCCATCTACGTACTCCAACCAGCCAGCAGCCTCCAGGGTCTCGACAGCTGCCGTAAACAGGTCGTTTGTACGGATCGGGTTTGGACCACTGTTCAACGCGATGGTGGAGTGCAGCAGTGTCCTCCCAGTCTCCCAGCACCAGGCCCGCAAAAGTTCGGCATGCTTCACCTTGGCCGACATGCTTGCAGCGCCCACAACGCGCGCAGCTTCGCGGAGATGATGCAGGGCGAGTAATGCGGCTCGATCCAGGGCGCCCAAAAGGATGATGTCCGACTCAGGCTCCTCTACCAAGGTCAAGACACCTGCGATGCGCAGAATCTGTGCCGCACCCTTACTCGCCCACGCCTTGATGCTGGCAAATTCGCCAGCCATGTCGGACTCTATCCCGTTCGCTATCTTCACCCATCGCGCCTTGGCGTCAGGTGCCAGGCGCAGCGCGCGCGGCTCCAGTTCGTTACGGGTGTTGGGTCGCAGTATTGGTGCCAAGCACAGGAGGCGGGCCATACGTGACCAGTAGCGAGCCAGACCGGGATCTTCAGACAGGTCGGTGTCAACGTACTGTCGAGAGCCAACCATCGACGTCGGCCAGGCCACCAGACAACGGGGCAGGAAGCCTTGCCCACACAGCATGTCATCGGATAGAAGGCGCTCGGCAATGATTGGCTGCACCATGACGTGCATTGCCAGCCTGCGCCCGTAAAACTTGGCTGCGCCATCACCTGCCCGGATACGGGAAAATTCGCCGCTATCCCACAACTTGGAGAATCCCGCTGCCGACTTTGTGCGGTTCTCCCTGCTCATCGCGTGGCCATCCAGGAAATCACCCGCATCGTCGTTAAACAATCCAAGGCTCGGTCGACCGTGCTGATAGAGCTTGTGCAAGCCCTCCAGCGTCGCTTCTGGTAGGAGTAGCCACGGCGCCAAAGGTGCATCTGCTGGCGTACCATTTGCTGCCACTGAAGCACGAGCCCTGTCGACGTCTTTCTTGCCTTCAGTCTGGCGTGTTGCCGCCTTGCGCGACGTGGCCTCTAGTTCATATGCAGCCATTGCCGACCGGTAGTCATCAGCTTGTGTGCGCTCGTGTTCGCGGTGCGCCTGCAATGCCCACCTGTCGGCAGCACTCTTGCGCTCGCCGGACTCGCCTACAGTCATGTGCCACAAGCTTAATGGTTCGTACCTCCCGTCCACCAGAACGTCTGCGTGTGCTTGCGCGGCCAGACTCGCGGCAGCCAGTATCGATTGGCCACACAAGCCAGCCGGTGCCTGCACCACCTTGTGAATAGATTTGGCGGCTTCGCCCAGCACATCGCCCAATGCATCCAGCGGATATGGCTCCGCAGGCAACAGCGGACGGCGTAGCAACTCAGGTGCGCTAGCGAAAATTCCACCACTGCTCGTTTCATGTGGTTTCGTGAATGCTTGGATTACCCTTTCCCTGGGCAGGTTGAGAACGTCATCGGCGGTGGCGTCTGGGTGCAACGCTAGCCAGTCCACGACGTCACCCTTTTCCAGCAATTTCAGAGCCTCGACCTGGATTCGTTCGACAACGCAGCCGATGCCTTGCAAGAGCTCCGCTATTGCGCTTGCGTACTTCGACCCAGCAACGTCGTGATCGGGCCACAGCAAGACGTTACGGCCACGCAGGACTGACCAATCAGCAGCATCTGCGCTGGTACTACTTCCACTTGTCGTGGCCGTCACCCCGAGTCTCGCCAGTGCATCGGCACATGCCTCACCCTCCACGATCATCACTGGCGCGGAGGGGTTAGCCATCAGTTCACGCAGGCGGTACAGCGTCTTGCCTCGTGCAGGTGCCTTTGGCTCACCAATTGCGAAGCCCAGCCCGTCCGGGCGCATGGGTCGCATCCACTTTTCACCATTGGGATGCTTCAGCCGGATACGCCAGAACTGCGGCTCGCCTTGGGCGTCAGAGTATTCATGTAGGGCAATTTCTTGGAACCCTCGTCGAATCGCTTCGCCAGCGAATCGCCGTGCAGCATCCGTAGGTGATTCGCGGAGTAGGGCGTTCATGCGCCACCTCGCATCAGCTCACAAACGGCCTCTTTGAAGCCCAAGCCACGCAGACGCATATGGAAAGCCACAATGTCGCCCTTGCCGCAACCAGCGAAGCAACGCCAGCCTCCGTGCTTTCCCGCTGCCTGGACACTTAGACTTGCTGAGCGATCATCATGGAACGGACACTTCCCCTGAGCCCAGCCATCCTCATTACAGCGAGTCAGCTTGCCGAGATGCCGGGGATAGTAGTCGGCAGCATCAGGGACACGATCGCGCCAGTTTTTCGGTAGGGTTGGCGATTGCCAAGCCCTGCACACACCGGTAGTCTTGGAGTTGCCGTTTAGCGATTTAAGACCCGTGATGGCTCCTGAAACCCGACGCCTGCCAGCGCCGGGTTTCGTTTTTGTAGAGCGGCTCATGGCGTCTGGTCCGGCTTGGCCTGCTCGATCAGCGCGCGGATGTCCTCAACACGCCAGGCGGTAACCCTCGCAGATAAGGCGCGCGTCGGTGCAGGGTAGCGACCGGACCTGCAGCCAGCCCACCAGGTGGATTTGCTTACAGGCCAGAGCGCGGGGGTCGGAGGTACAGGGGGATTGGCGTTTGGCTTGCCGGGACTGCCGATGATATCTCGCAGTCTGAGAAAACCGGTGGAAGGGAGGTTGTCGGAATGCATTTCTTCGTCCTTCGTCAGCCCGGAATGGGCGGTGAAAGCGCAGGCTATGCTCGACCCCCTTCCGGAATAACGGCGGATCTAGATGAAAGACATCCATCTAGATGGATGCCTAAACTACCGGGAGCTTGAAGAAGCCACTTGGATAGAATCTGAGGAGCTTGTGAATCTCGGGTCTGGCTTCCCAGCGAGCCTCAAGCTGAACCAAATGGGCAGCTACTGGTTCTGCAGCGCGCGCATTCTTAGTCGCCTCCCTCCCAAACTCCGTAATCCAGCGCTCAATGGTCCTGAAGTCCTCAATTATTGTGAATTCGTTCCAGATTCCCCGTGCCCATTTTTTTCGATCTCCTCGGGCCGGTGTGCCTGCGCGCTGCCATTGCAGCCAGAGTTCCTTGACCTGTGCCTTCACGGCTGCTTTTTCGTCCTTAGCCAAACGCGCTGTCGAGCCGTTCCGGCGGGCTTCCTCATTTTTTCGATGTACTGTCCAGAGTTGGTCGACCTCTCGGTTGAGAGCCTCTATTTCCCACGCAGCGCTTACAGCAGCGTTAACCAACTCTTCGCGAGACATCGATTCAAGTACAGGGCGCCAGACGGCCTCGCGTGGGATGGTTTCATTCAGTAGTCTGGGGCGCCGTATCGGGCTGACAAAGTCGTTCTTGACTAGCGTTTTCTTTTTCATGTGCTCTTGCTCTTGGAATGGATCTGCAACAGCACGGTAAGGTCACAGCCTTATCGCCCTGAAGGGCTGGTTTTAGCGATCTGGTTATTGCCGCGTACTGACGCCCGTCACAGCCTCTGCCGGGGCGTTAGGTAACGTGGCTGTGTGAGCTTTCAACGTGTCGAGATAGTCAGCCCAGCCTTGCATCATCTTCCTGCGCTCTGCCAGATGTGCTGTGCGGTTGTAAGCACGTCCGTTGGGGTCGCGAACTGCATGGGCTAGTTGGTGCTCGATGTAATCAGGACGGAAGTGCAGAACTTCATCAAGGATCGTCCTAGCCATAGCCCTAAAGCCGTGGCCTGTCATCGTGTCCTTGTCGAATCCCATGCGGCGCAATGCGGCATTGATGGTGTTATTGCTCATTGGACGGCGAGGGGATCTGCTGCCGGGGAACACATACTGGCTACGTCCTGTCAGTTTTTGCAGCTCGGTCAGGATGGTTGTGGCCTGCCGGGAAAGGGGCACGAGGTGCGGGACGCGCATCTTCATTTTCTCGGCTGGAATGTTCCACTGCGCGGCATCCAAGTCGATCTCTGTCCATTCGGCATGGCGTAGTTCGCCTGGGCGCACGAATAGGAGTGGAGCCAGTTGCAAGGCTGACCTGGTGACAAACCCACCCGAATACCCGTCCATGGCGCGCAACAAACCGCCTATCTCTGCGATATCAGTAATCGCTGCGTGGTGCTTTTCCAAGGAAGGTGCCAGTGCGCCCTTCAGATCAGCCACAGGGTTGCGTTCGGCACGGCCCGTGGCAATGGCGTAACGCATCACCTGGCCACAGTTCTGCAGGACGCGATGTGCGGATTCGACCGCTCCACGTTCCTCGATTCGTCGCCCAACCTTGAGGAATTCTGGCGCAGTCACCTCCGCGATAGGACGAGCTCCGATCCATGGATAAACGTCATTTTCGAACCAGGCCGCGATTTTGATTTTGTAGCCTTCCACCCAGTCACGCTTGCTCAGCCACTCCCTTGCGACGACTTCGAAGCTATTGGATGCCCTTTCCTCACCTGCTGCTCGCTTGGCTTTGCGGTGTTCGCCGGGATCGACGCCGCTGGCCAGCAGCCTGCGGACCTCGTCACGCTTGGTGCGAGCATCTGCTAGGCCAGTGTCCGGGTAGGTGCCCAGGCTCAGTGTGTTGCGCTTGCCTGTGACTGGCCGGCGGTAGTCCCAGCGCCACCAGCGCGCGCCATCGGGTTTCAGCAACAGGTAGAGGCCGCCGCCATCGGTCAGCTTCTGCTGTTTGGTACTTGGCTTGGTCTTGCGAATTCCGGTATCTGTCAGACTCATTGACGGTAACCCAATGGGCAGGTAGCCCATCTACCGTCACAGTTACCGCTACTTACCGTCGGATTGCAATAGACGGCCTGACACTGCATCGGACACAAAAAAGGCCGAAACCCTTATGGTTACGGCCTTTTCTGGACTTCTTTGCACTGTGTGGAACTAGTAAATGGTGGAGATGGGGGGAATCGAACCCCCGTCCGAAGGCACTCCATCCCCGGTACTACATGCTTAGCGCTCCGTTAGGTCTCGTCCCCGAACAGCACGGCGCGCGAAGCGCATCCGGGAACCAGCCTGTTTTGGTTAAGCCGTGACTGACAGGCAGCCGTCACAGCCGGTTCCGTGATAATGACCCTACATCCACGAGCACGGGCACAAGTGGGTTCAGGGGTTCGCCTTAAGCGGCTGTAGAACTACAACTCAACACTGCTGTTTAGGCGGCGAGAGCGAAGTCCGAACCGTAGTTGTCGTCGTTGGCAACTAGAAGTTTGCTACTGGATTAACGAGGAAAGTCGCCCCCTCGGCATGCACCAGGCAATTTCGCAACCCCCGTCGAAGCCAGTGCATCCCCGGGAATCAGATTTCGCTGATGCAGGCAGTGTAGGGACGGCGGCCCTGTGTCACAAGTTCCGCGACCGGGACTGGTTAGGCTGGCTTCACCGCGTTTCCGGCCCGCATGGCCCGGCGATCGCGGGAAATGCGTTCCTTCAGACGACGCGCCCCCGCGCGGAGGGAAGACCATGGCAGCCAGGAAAACCACCGGGCGCAAGAGCGCGCCAGCACGCAAGACCACCGGGAAAGCGGCCAGGCCGCCAGCCGGGAAAGCGTCCTCAAGGCAGGCAGCAAGCCCTCCTGCAAAGACCGCCAAGCCAAAACCACGCGCAACCGCGGCCCGCGGCGCATCCGCGCAGAAACAGGCAGCGGCCCATGCCCTGCGCGACTCCAACTTCATGGCTACCGCCCAGGGCGAGGCCAAGACCGTCATCTACATCCACGGCATCGGCAACAAGCCGACCCAGGAAGTGCTGCGCTGCCAATGGGACAAGGCCTTGTTCGGTCGTGGCATGGGCGAACGCACGCGCCTGGCGTACTGGGTCAACCGCCTGCGTTATCCGACCCCGGAAACCGCCACCTGCGGCGACCGCGACGAAGGTCCCACCGTCAACCAGGCCGAACAGCGCGTACTCAGCGCGCTGGGCGTGACCCCGAGCAGCCGCGACCTGGGGGAACTGGCCGATGCGCTGGCCGGGACGCCGGCTGAAAGCGCGATGCTGCACGGCATGCTCGGTGAGCTGGGCGCAAGCAAGGCGAAGCAGACAGGTCCGGGGGCACGCGGCCTGCTCGACAAGATCAACGAGATCCTGCTGAAACTCATTTCCGCAGCCCTGCTGCAGGATGTGCACGATTTCTTCTTCGACAAGCGCAGGCGCGAAGCGATGGAGAAGAGCCTGCTGGATCGCATTGAATCCGGTGGCGGTCCGTTCGTGGTCGTGGCCCACAGCCAGGGTTCGATGATCGCCTATGAAGTCCTGCGCAAGCTCGACCCGGCCAAGTACGACGTGGCCTTGTTCGTCACCATTGGCTCGCCGCTGGGACTGCCCAGCGTGCGCAGCATGTTCAAGCAATCGATCAGGAAGAAAAAGCTGCCGTTCCCGCCCTGCGTGCGCCATTGGTACAACGTGGCCGACCGGCTCGATCCAGTGGCCGTGGACGGCAATCTGGCCGACGACATCGAGAACCCGGGGCAGCGTTATTCCAACCTGCAGGGCACGGACGTCAACACCGACAGCCCGCGCAATCCGCATTCGGGCTCGGGCTATCTGTCCAACCTGCATGTGCGGGCCAAGGTGCGCGAAGTGGTGGGCGTGGGCTTCGATCAGCCGGTGTCCAACACCGTGCTGATCAAGGACCTGTCCGACCAGCTGGAAGCCAATGGTGCTGAACACCGCCATGAAGTGCTGATCGAACTGGACAAGCTGCCGGCGGGCGAGGGCGGACGCGAGGCGGCGCGCACCGCCCTGGTCACGCGCATCCGCGGCCTGGCCGGCGAGACCACGCGGCTCAAGGGCACGGCTCTTGATGACGAGATCTACCTGGAAGACAACCTGCAGCGCTTCATTTCCGCGAAGCTGACC
>JBOHXX010000131.1:0-8464 GCA_050737675.1 Pseudoxanthomonas sp. | reverse complement strand
ATCCTGGGGGAGCTTTCGCACTTCGAGGCCGAGTGAGGCCAGGCCGAAAAAAAACCCACCGCAAGGGTGGGTTTGTGGTTACCGGTGAAGAACGGAACTCAGCGCAGGCTGTAGCCCGACACGCGCCAGGTCTTGTCGTTGTCGAGGTGGAAGGAGACCAGTTCGCGTACCGGCCTGGGCGCATTGGCGAACTTGGTCGCGTAGACCACGTTGATGTAGTTGCCCGCTGGCACCTGTCCGCCGGCCGCAAACGCGGCACGGGTCACCCCGACCTGCTTGCGCTCGGTGGGCGCACCGAGCTTCTGCCGGTCCGAGGCGACCTGGCTGACGAAGTTGCTCTTGCCCACCACCGATTTGGCTACGGCCGAAGCGCCCTCCCAGACTTCAGCGGTCCGGTTCTGGTCGACCAGCTGGGTTACCTGCGCGGCGAACTTGCTCATCTCGGCATTCTGTCGCGTCACCTGGGCCTGTTGTTCCGGGGTGAGCTGCTGCTGTTTCACCGGCGGCTTCGGTGCCGGCGCGCGCACGGGCTGGGCGGCCTGCTGGGCATTCGTGGAGGCGGTGAAGGCGAGCAATGCTGCGATCAGGACGAAGCCGGAAGTCTTCATGAGTTCTCCGGTGAATTCCCTGGAAACCAGGGGACTGTGCAAGCGACTGCCAGTCTACGGCAGGGCCGGCGCCGACGGCACGGATCGCATTCCGACAGGACGTGCGCCGCGCTTCGCCGGATCGCCGATGAACCGGATTACACCCGACCCGCCCGCTTGCCGCACAATCCCCTGTCCCTTGCCGATTGCCCGCCATGACCCAACTCGAATTCGAACTCGACCGCGACTACGTGGAACTGAACCAGTTGCTGAAGCTGAGCGGCATCTGCGACAGCGGTGGCGCCGGCAAGGCCCTGGTAGCCAGCGGCGAGGTTTACGTGGATGGCGTGGTCGAACTGCGCAAGACATGCAAGATCCACGCTGGCAGCACGGTGACCTTCGAGGACGTGGAAATCCGCGTGTTGTCGGCAGTGGAATAAGCCGGCCATGGCCAGAACGGTTGTCTACCGTCCGGATCCTCAAAACGATCCACCCGCGAAGGAGCACGCATGACAATCACGGCATTGGCGATCGCACTTCTGTTGCTGGCCTTCGCGGCATGGACGGTAGTCGCACTCAATCGCCTGGCGCACCTGCGCAACCAGGTGTGCACCGCCTGTGCCGATGTGGACGCGCAGTCGATCCGCCTCCATGACCTGGCGACGCCACTGGCCAGCGGCCCTGGTTCGCGGATCGCTTCATCATCCAGCGTGCCCGAGTATTCATCGGAAGATGGTGGTGGCGAACGTTGAAGTCACCATCGTCCTGGTACGTGTACCTGATCGAATGCCGTGACGGCAGCCTGTACACCGGCATCGCGATCGACGTGGCGCGACGTTATGCGAAGCACGTCGCCGGGACCGGTGCGCGCTACACGCGTTCGCACCCGCCATTGCACCTGCTCGGCCAGTGCGCGTATCCCGGCCGCTCCGAGGCCAGCATTGCCGAATACCGCATCAAGCAGCTGACGCCCGCGCAGAAACGCGGGCTATGCGCCACCTGGAACGCGGACGCTGCCGCCCCGTGCGATCAGGACAACGATGCCCATAGCAACAGCACCGCCCAGACCATCGCGCGCAGATAAGGAATGCCGGCGGCATGGATCGGCACATAGGCCGGCCTCGCCCAGAAATACAACTGCGCGCCCAGGGTGCGCGGGTTGCGCTGGCTACGGTGTGCCGGCCTGGCCACTACCGCGCATGCTGTCGGCCTGCCAGGACAAGGGACTCTCGGCGGGACAACTTCCATCGGGGAAACCGAACCGCTGCTCCAGTTCCACCGCGCACTGGTCCACTTCTTCCAGCGCCTTGCCGGGCTGCGCGCATTCGCGATCGTAGGCGCGACTGAAGTCGTCCTTGCGGCGCACGAAATCCTCGCCGCACTTGCGCGTCAGCTGGATCCGCTCCAGGTCGTCCTGGACCGCGTTGGCGCCCTCCAGCCCGTATTCCTGCAACTCTTCCTCGGTCAGCAGGCGCAGCTTGCGGTTGGGCACGGTCATCATCAGGTCGGCCACCGCCACCGACGCGCCATTGCGCTCCAGGTACTCCTTCATCTGCGCATAGACCTCACGCAGCTCCTGGCTCAGTTCGGTGCGCGTGGTCGCGGTGGAGTCGACCCGGATCATGCGGTGGATGCCGACCTTGCCGGCGACCTGGCGGCTGTCGCCCGCAGCCAGGATCAGCACGCAGGCGCTGTGGCAGATCGCGTCGTCGCGCACCCACAGGGTCCATTGCGAGGCGCCGATGGCATCGCCCGCCTTCATCGCATCTTCGACGTGGCCGCCGCTGGAATCGAGGTCCAGCACATGGCGCCCGATATGCAGCCGCTTGGCCGCATTGGCCACGCGTTCGACCAGCGCGGTGAAGTCGGTGCCGATCTTGCCTTCGTAGCGCAGGCGTACCACGCCGGCTTCCTTGCAGGGCTCGAGCGCGGCCATTACCCCGGTGTAGGAAAGATCGACCAGCGGCTCCCCATCGCCCTTGGCGGCGTAGTCCAGGTCGCAACTGACGAAAGCTTCGCCGGAGGCGAGTTCGACCTTCGGCCAGTCGGTGCCTTCCAGCACATCGGTTTTCGGTGCCGCCACGGGCGGCGGCGTGGAACCGCCGCTGAGCGCGCCGCCCTGCTCGGTATTGGCCGGCATGTCGATGATGGTGGCCGGCGCTTCGGCCGGTGTCTTTTGCTGGCAGGCGCCGAGACAGGCGACCAGTACGAAGAGAAACAAGTGCTTGGGCATGCCGCGTCGTTTTCCGGGAATGGGGCCCGCATCGCGTTGGATTACGATGCGGGGACCCAGTCTAGTGCGTGGCCGGGAAACGAACCAAACGATGCATGAATATCGATGGCTCAGGCGCCGCAACAGGTAATTTCCCGGAACGGCACGCATGCACCGCGCGAAGATCTTGAACGATCATTCGTTTCGATGGCGTGGAATCGCAGTGCGCGGGGATCTCACAAAGCACAACACGCCGGGCATCGCATTGCCTGCCTTCACTCCAGCGCCATCTGCACCAGCTTGGCCACCGTATTCATGTTGCGGGCGGTACCGTTCTTTGCCGCCGGGATCCTGAGCTTCGAATCGGCCATGCCGTCGCCATAGTGGATATGGATCTCGCGTTTTCCCAAGGTGATTTCCTCTCCATTGCGATGACTGACCGCTGCCAGCGCATCGGAAGCTGGTGCCGCATCGAGGAAAACCACGACGTTGCGGTTCGGGGCGGCATCCGGGAACGGGTTGGCCGCGAGCACCGCCGCCATCTCTTCCGGAGTGCGCACCAGCACGCCGACCGGCTTGCCCGCATGACGCGCCAGCTCCTTCTCCAGCAGCGCCTTCACCTGTTTTCCGCCATGCGCGCTGCGCAACACCACGTTGCCGCTGGCGATATAGGTGCGTACGTCCTTGAAGCCGATTGCTTCGCACATGGCACGCAGTTCGGCCATCGGCAATTTGCCGGTGCCGCCGACATTCACGGCGCGCAGCAAGGCGATCCAGGTGTTCATGCGGTCGCGCCGCAGCACTTCTTGTATTTCCTGCCGCTGCCGCAGGAACACGGATCGTTGCGGTCCGGGGTGTCGGCGCGGCGGATCGGCTGGCGCGGGGTCAAGGCCTCGATCCGGTGCCGGTGCAGGTCGGCGAGCATCCCGGGCAGGCTGGCGACGATCTCCAGGCGCTCGCGATAGGTGATCGGCATCGAGGGTCCGGCAGGATCGTCGCCCAGCACTTCGCCGCTGGCCAGCCGGTCCAGCAGGGCGAAGACCTCGTCCATCCATTCGTTGTCGTCGAGCCATCGCTCCCAGGCGGCCTCGCGCAATTCGACGCCGCGGAAGAAACCCAAGGCCCAGTCACGACCGATCTCCAGCGCATCTTCGGTGCCGTCCCCGCCCTGCTCCGCCTCCGGATCCACCGGCAGCCACAGCAACGGCACGAGATGGTCGGGCAGTTCGTCGTCGGCGAAGCGCGCGCGTTGCGTCGCCATGTTGTGGTGGCCCTGCAGCAGCGCCTCGACCTGCAGGCGCTCTTCCTCGCCGGCCCAGCGCGGCGGCATGCCCCATACCGCAGGTTGCCATTCGACCATCGGCACTTCCTCCGGCCCGAGCACCAGCGCCGACAGGTAGCCATCCAGCGCTTCCAGGTTGAAGCCTTTGAACGGCACCGCGCGCTGGTCCAGCAGGTTGCCGAGGCGTTCGATCTGCTCGTCGTCAAGATAACCGGGTGCTTTCATGGAATAACCGTGCGGTTCGGGGGTGCACAGGGTAATCCTCCGCGCGCCATCGCGCCGGGAACCGCGCCTTCAATCCCGCCGCGCGGCCTTCGCGTAATGACGATCATCGTCGCCATAAGCGTAGACATCGACCAGCTCGCCGGCTTCGGGAGCGCACGCATGGTTGAGCGCCAGCGTTTCCAGGACCGCGCGCATCGCCGTCGGCGGCGCCTTGTTCATGACCACGAAACGAACCTGCCCACCTGGCTCCTCGCGCAGCAAGATATCGAGGTGATAGTGGAGCGGATCGCTGCCCATGCCATTCCACGATCCCGCCACCTCATCCCATTTCAACCCGGCGAACACGGCGTCGATCCGCTCCCGGACCTGCGCCAGCGTGCCGATGGCTTCGGCATGCATCCCTTGCCAGGCATTCATCGGCCCGGTGCCGTCCGGTGCGCGATACAGGTAGAAGTGGAAACTCATCGCCGGCTGCCTCATTCATCCATCAGCACGGCGCAGCGACCAGAACGCGATTTCGCGGCGGGTGCGATAACCGTTGCGCTCGTACAACTGCAGCGCCCGCTGGTTCTGCTGGCTGACGTGCAGGAACGGGATGCGCCCGCGCTCGAGATTGTCGTTCGACAACCAGGCAAGCAGGCGACGGGCATGGCCGTGGCCATTGCAGTCGGGATGGGTGCAGATCGCGCTGATTTCCGTGTAGCCCTGCATGCCCATGCGCTCGCCGATCATCGCCGCGAGCCGACCGTCCCGGTAGATGCCGAAGTAGCGGCCCAGCTCGGTCGTGCGTGGGCGGAAGTAATGCGGATAGACCAATGCGGTCAGGGCCAGCACGTCGGCACGATGCGGTTCGGAGAGTTCGATTATTTCGGGGCCGTCCATCTCCTGCATGCGGGCCGGGCAGACCATCTGTGCGAGTTGCGCGAGGTGCTTCAGTTCCCAGCCTTGTGCAGCGCGCGGCACCTGCCCCAACAGCAAGGCGGTGTCGCCCGGGGGAACCAGCGATTCGACCTCCACGGTGGCATCGATGCCATCGGCCGCCACGCCGAGGAATGGCGCCACTTCCGCGGGATAACGCGTGACTTGGCCCAGGCGTAGCGCCAATGCCTGGTGGCGACTGGACAGGGATTCCCAGATCGGGTTGTCGAGCATGTGCGCGGCCACCGGATCACTCCTGCGTCGCGATCCGCGACGAATGCGATGCAAGCATCCGCCAGTTGCCTTCGCGCAGTATCCAGGTGCGGGTGAAGCGGAAGCGTCCGTTCCATGGCTGTCCGTCGCGGGTGCCCGCCTGCACGCTGGTGCCGGTCACCACCGCGGTATCGCCATGCAACCGCAGTTCCACATCCTGGTTCTCGATGACCTGGTTGGCACGGGTGCGATTGGACAATTCCCGCAGGTAGTCGGCTTTGTCCTGCACGCGCCCGTCGGAATGGGTAAGCAGCCAGTCGTCGCAGAGCAGCCGTTCCAGCCCTTCGACATCGGCTTCGAGCCGCAGGGAATTCCACGAGGCATCGATCGCCAGCAAGGCTTTCCCGGCATCATCGGTTGTGCCGGCGCGCAGCGGCAATGATGTCAGCAGCAGTAACGCAAGCAGAAACAGGGGCTCGAACCGCATCCGGTCCTCCGGGGAAAATCGATCGTCTATCTTGCCTTGGCGAAAGGCAGGCCTTTCATCAGGAACTTCCTGTCACGGGCGCAGGTCCTCGGCGCGTTGTCGCACAGGAAGGCCATGCGCACCACCGGTTCGCCATGCTCCATCACCAGGCGATAGCGCACGGCCACGGTGGGATCAGGTTTCCGGTAAATGAACAACCAGTATTCAACCGGGTTGTCGCTGGCCTGGCGGAAGAGGAGGTTGCGCACGCCCGGATAAGGCGCCGTGATCATCTTCTCCGGCGAGAAATGGTAGGTCGCCAGTACTTCCGCCGGGGATTTGAATCCAGGCAACTCCTCCAATACGTAGCGCGGCCGCTTGTGGCTGGACGGCCAATCCGGATCGCCATAGCGCAGCTTCCTGGCCGGCTCCATGTTGAAGGCCACCGGTATCTCCAGGTGTCCACCCGTACTCGATCGATCATCACCTCCGACGACCCATTGCCGCACCGCCACCTGGGCCGCCTGGTCCAGCGACGGAAAGCCGCTGCCGGCCTTCACTTCCGTCCGCATTACGCGGCCGCACCCGTCAACGACTGCATCGAGCAGCACGGTGCCGCCCTGCCCCTGCTCGATCATGTCCGCCGGGTACGACGGCGCGACGCGAATCGCTGCCGGACACTGGCTGCCTTCAGTGGCGACGCCTTCGGCGCCTGTGGCCGACGCCTGCTGCGCCAACAGCATGCATAGCAGCGCAAGACCCATTCCATGACGCATCATCCCTTTCCCCGTTGTGATCGCTGGCGTAAAGACTACAACACGATCACCACGACGCACGCCCCGACCAGGCAATGCCGCAGGGTCATCGACAGGTGCATGATCGGCGCCGCACGATCAGGTCCGCGCGACCAGCCCGGCGGCGATGCTGCCCACCTCGGCCAGTACCGCATTGCGCGCTTCCTGCGGCACCGTGGATTCGGCGTAATAGGCCGTCACCAGCAGCGGCGCCCGACCCTGGGGCCAGGCGATGGCGATGTCGTTGGACGCGCCATTGCCGCCGGTGCCGGTCTTGTCGCCGACACGCCAGTCCCCGGGCAAGCCCGCGCGCAGGCGCGAACCGCCGGTGGTATTGGCGAGCAGCCAGTCGCCGAGCTGTTTGCGCGAGGCCGGCGACAGCACATCGCCAAGCAGCAGCCGGCTCATGTCGTCGAGCATCGCCGCCGGCGTGGTGGTATCGCGCGGGTCGCCGGGGATGGCTTCGTTGAGTTCGGTTTCACGCCGATCCAGCCGGGTGACGGTATCGCCCAGGGTCCGCGCGAAAGCGGTCAAGCCCGCAGGCCCGCCGAAACTGTCCAGGAGCAGATTGCCGGCCGTATTGTCGCTGAGCGTGATCGCGGCGTGGCACAGTTCGGCCAGGGTCATCCCGGGCATGCCGACGTGCTTTCCGGTCATCGGCGAGTACGCCACCAGATCCTTGCTGGCGTAGACGATGCGCCGTTGCAACTCTTCCTCGCCACGATCCACCCGTGCCAGCACCTGCGCCGCGGCGAGGAACTTGAAGGTGCTGCACATGGGGAAGCGTTCATCGGCGCGATGACCGGTGCGCTTGCCGCTGGCGGTGTCGAGGATCGAGACCCCGAGGCGACCTCCATGGCGGCGTTCGAGGGCCTGTAGCCGCTCGTGCATGTCGGTGGTGGGCGTGGCCTTTGCGAACGCATGGCCCAAAGGCGCGAGTGCCGCGGTGTAGGCGCCCGCCAGCAGCAGCGCGCGACGCATCGGATTGAAGTCCAAAGTCTTCCTCATCATTTTTTCCGGAACGCGGGAATTCTATCGTTCCATGCCGAACTGATAATGAGCCCTGATCCTCAAGATGCAGGAAGCGCGTTGCGCGGTCGCACCGGATGCCGCGTCCTTGTTCGACCCGGCTCAGGGCATCGCCTGCGGCACCAGCACCATCCACGCCACGCCGAAGCGATCGGCGACCATGCCGAAGCTCGATGAGAAGAATGTCGCAATCAGCGGCTGCTGCACCTGTCCGCCTTCGGCCAGCGCATCGAACAGGCGCTTGGCCTCGGCATCGTCCGCCGCCGACAGCGACAGGCTGAAGCCCTTGAACTCGGGTTTCCCGGCGCAGAAACCATCGGACAGCATCACCTGGCTGGCGCCGATCTGCAGACAGGCGTGCATCACCTTGTCGGCGGGCGGCGAAGTGCCATCCGGGCATTGCGAGGAGCCATCCGGGCCTTCGCCGTAACGCATCAGCATCACCACTTCGGCGCCCAGCGCCTGGTGGTAGAAGGCGATGGCCTCGTCGCAGCGGCCGTCGAAAAACAGGTAGGGCTGGATATTCATGGCGTCTCCTCTGGTCGTTATAGGGAATGAAAGATGGACTTTCCTGCCTGCGACGAACGTGAAGGAGCGAAATCGACAGCCGATCAGGCCAGCACTTCCACGGCGTCGCCGATGCGTAGCGTGCCCAGCGAACGCGGGATCAGGTTCTGGCCGAAAGTCACGCCATCGCCGCTGCGGCGGTAGCCGATCAGCGTGCGCAGGGGTTCGCCC
>JBOHXX010000130.1:0-8471 GCA_050737675.1 Pseudoxanthomonas sp. | reverse complement strand
CGAAGGCGTGCGATTTGTCGGTGTTGCGGTAATACCGGTACAGGGCCCAGTACAGCCCGGCTGCACCGGCCGGGCCGAGTGCAAGCAGCCAGAGTCCGCCGTCGTCGCTCATGACGAGTTCCCCACTATCAGGAGTGCGATGCCTTCGAGGAAGGTGCCGACGGTGATCGCGGCGGTGAGCAGTTTCCACTGCTGCACCGGCACGCTGCCCATGGTCTCGCCGGTGCGGCCGTTGACCGCGATGTAATGCAGCATGCCGCCGTTGCGGCCCGGCTGGTGGTACGAATACAGCCAGACCGGCAGGTACATCGAGACCCAGCGCGTGCCGTGCACGGTGAGGCGTTCCTGTTCCCAGCGCACGCCGCGGCCGTAGCGGCTCACCGATCCTTCGACCTGGGCGCGACCGACCGACAGCAGCTGGTCCTCGAGCCGCGGGCGCAGGTGCTCCACGTCGGTGTTGCGCTTCTCCGAGGTGAAGCCCGACAGGTAGGACGCATTCCACTTCACCGCGTTCTTGGTGTCGAAGGGCAGGATGGTATTGATGATGTTGTTGGTGTTGGCAGCCGTGTCCAGGTTGCCGCGTTCGCTCGAGGATTCCAGTGGCAGGTCGTCCACGGTGAAGTCCACCTGTCGCTGCACCTGGTACACATCGGCATCGTAGTAGGTCTTCTTCTTGTCGCCTTCGCCGCGCGTGTACTTGCGCGTCTGGATCTCGCCCTGGCCGGCGACTTCCACGCTGACGTTGCCGTCAACGATCATGTACGGCAGGTAGACGCCAACGACGTTCTCCGGCGTGAACTGTTCCTTGAATTCCTTCAGCGCGAACAAGCGACGCTTGTCCACGAACTGGCGGATGCGCGCGACCGCGTCGTCCTTCTTGATATGGAAGGGCAGCACCGCGTCGGGCACCGCGCCGTTCGCCACCTGTTCGTTGACGCCCAGCACGTGCCGGCACCAGTGGCAGCGCGCGGTCATCGCGTTGTCGGTATTGACCGTCACCTCGGCGCCGCAGCCGGTGCACTTGAAGCTCATCAGGCTGGCCGCGTCGGCGGCGATGTCGCGCGCGCCGGAGGCGATCACCGTGCCCTTGAGCTGGGCGATGCCTACGCCGAAGCCGAACTCCTCCTCGACCCGCGCCCCATCCCATTCGTTGCGGCAATACAGGCAGACCAGCAGGTCGCTGCCGGGCTTCTGCCGGATCTCGGTCGAGCCGCATTTCGGGCAGCGGTTGAGGCCGTCCTTCAGCTCGGCGGCGGAGGTGTCGATGGCGACCGGGTCGGGCGCCTGCAGTTCGTCACGGATCGCCTCGGGCAAGGCGGACGGATCGATCGGCAGGCTGCCCGGCAACGGCGGCACGTCCTGCGGCGATCCCGGGCCGGTGACCGGGGGCAACGGCGGCGGGGTGTTCGGATTGGACATGGTCGCGTCGTGCCTGTCGCTTACAGGCCCAGCGCCTTGGCCTTGAGCGCGTCGTAATCGTCCTGGGTGATCAGGCCGAGGTCGAGCATCTCCTTGGCCTTCTTCAACTTGGCGACCGGGTCATCGGCGGCCGGTGCGGCCGGCGCCACCGGCTGCTGCATGGTGCCGATGCCGCCGAGCATGCCCGAGGCCATGCCCACGCCGACCAGGCCCGCGGCCCCGCCGTTCTCGCCCGCCGACTGGATGCCCTGGGCGACGCTGGCCTGCAGGTTGGAATTGCCGCGCGAACCCGCCAGCGCATCGGCACGCTGCACGGTCTTGAGCAGCTCCCGCGTGTTGGCGTCGTATTCGATCGAGACGATGGCGGTCTTGACGATGGCCAGGCCGCGGTCGGATTTCCACTGGTAGCCGTTCTCCACCGCATCGGACAGGCTCTTGGCGAAGCCCAGCGAATCCTGCTGCAGCTTGGTGATGCGGTTGCCCTTGGCCGGATCGTTGGAGTACAGGCTGAAGGCCGGCGCCAGCGAGCCGACGACTTCGTTGAACAGCTGGCCGGCGGCGGCATTGTCCATGTCGGTGAAGTCGAACACCTGGCCGGGCTGCAGGAAGCTGGCCGGCACGAAGTTCTTCACGAACAGGATCGGGTCGACGATCTTCAGCGTGTACGAGCCGCGCGTGACCGCGCCGACCTGGGTGTTGAGGAAGCTGTCGTCCCAGTAGATTTCCGATTGGGTGCCGAAGCGGTTGTCCGGCAGTTCCTTCAGCGAGACGAAGAACGCCGCCTGCTGCGAACCCGGCTGGCCGCCGAACTTGAAGCGCTCCCAGCTCTGCTTGATCAGCGGGCTGACGATGCCGTCGCCGGCGAAGATCGACTGCGAGTTGACGTCGTCCGAGCGCCATTCGTAGCCGCCCGCCTCCGCGGCGAAGCCGGTGATCTTGCCGTCCTGGAACAGCAGCAGCCCGTAGCCCTCGGGCACCACGATCTTGGAGCCGTTGCTGATGATGTTCGAGGACCCGTGCGTGTTCGAACCACGCCCGGCATTGGTCCCGCGCGGCACCGCGGCGAACAGCGCCGCCGTCGACGGCAGGCCGTCCGGCACCGTATAGAAGTCCTTCCACTGGTCGCCGAGCATGCCACCGACCGCACCCGTTACTGCTTGCACAAGACCCATGACATCTCTCCGCGATTCGTGGCCGGGCGACGTACCCAGCATACCCAACGCACTATACATTCCGGAGCGGTCGGCTTCGTTACAACACGCGGCTGTCCACGCATGACCATGGACACTTCCAGTAGCGGCGCTCTTGGGTGTGGCGAGTACCCAGGTTTGGGTGAGCTTGCGAACCCCAACATGCGACTACGCCAAACCCCGAAGCGTTGGGGTTCATTTCGTTCGCCCCGATCTATCTCGCTGCCCCAGGCTTATAATTTTGATGATGAACAAAGATTGGGGAATCTTCATGTGGAAGTCGATACTGCTGCCATGTGCCTTCATCGGCTTGGGCTCGTGCAGCGTAGTTGCCGAGGACGACAACCCCAAGATTGGCTCCGCATCGGTCCAAAACGAACGCGAGGCTGGCTCGGGAATCACCATGGGCCCGGGCGCCCCGCGGATGGAGCGGCATGCCGGTGATTTCAGTAGCAGCCATGCTGCTTCGGCCAAAGCAGCGGCATTCGCATTCAAGGAAGCTCGCGTGCTGCAGACGATCTACGACGGGACCTATGAGTGGTATGACAAAGTATGGGTAGGCGATTTCAACGGCGACAAGAGAGATGACCTGGTCTCCAATACGGATGGCGGCGGCAGGCTTGTGATGAAACGCTATACCCAACTCCCGAATGGCTCTCTTTCTGAGCCTGTCGCCTATCTGAACAGCCTTGCCCTGGCGGTGGAGGACTTCAACGAGGACGGCATTCCGGATATTTTTTTTTGCCGAGTTGGATCTATCGACAATACAACACACGCCCCAGATTCTTTTGTCTGATGGAAGAGGGGGAATGGTGCGGCGTGTAGTCCATTCCCAGGAGAATCTTCCCCAAGGCATTGCAGGTGTTTGGATTCCGATTGATGTGAACGCCGACGGACATCTCGACCTGATACAGATGCGAAACCTGTTCGAGGGTGACAGCGGTCAGTGCGCGAACGGGCTGCCGAACTGCGTGGGCTACCTGGTCTGGTTCGGAACGGGCAAGGGAGCTTTCGATCGCATACAGGTCGTGCCACTTGCCCTTCCATTGGACGTGCACGAACTCGACGCCATTGACCTGAACGACGACGGACGGAAAGATCTGGTCGTTGCGCTCTCGGGAACGGGAACGGAAGCGCCATGGGTACAGGGCAGCATAATGGTGGCTCACGCTTTGCCGACCGGTGGGTTGGGGCCGTTGAAGATGGTTCATGCCGGCTACAACAACTACAGTGGAAGCATCACGTTCGCCGACATCAATGGCGACGGCATCTCCGATTCCATCATGTCTCCCCAACAATCGAAACCGCCAGAAATAAGGTTGCGATCTCTTGATAACACCTTCGGTTCGCCAGGTTACCTTTTCCGTTACCTCCTGCTCCCAAGCGTCATTGTGGCCGAGGATTTCGACGGTGATCGCCGCGCCGATTTAGTGTCAACGCAGATCGTGGGGTTTGGAGCCTTGGGCTTGGTCTATTACCACCAATCCAACGGAAATCTCGATCCTCCCACCTACACTCAGTTTCCGTGGCTGGCCAGTTCATCACCTTCCAACTATGACTACATCAAGGCCGGCGATCTCAACGGCGACGGATGCAAGGACATCGTAATGGCAGCGGGTCTTGCAGGCTTGCTCTTCTTCGATGGCAGCAACTGCACAGTGGCGCCACACTATCGCCCTGACGAGACGGGCTACGTCCGCCGGAAGCCTGTTGGCGGTTGATTGGTTGATTGGTCCTTTGGCTGTGAACGCATAGGGCGACTACGTCAAACTCCGAAGCGCTGGGGTTCGCTTCGGTCACCCCAATCTATCTCGCCGCACGCTTGGCCGCCTTGCCGGCCTTGCTGACCAGCGCAAACCGGTAGCCCATGGCGTCGGCGACCTTCAGCACGGTGCCGAAGCTGGGGTTTCCCTCCGCGGAAAACGCCTTGTACAGACCCTCACGGGTCAAGCCGGTGTCGCGCGCGAGTTGGCTCATGTTGCGCGCACGGGCGACTACGCCCAGCGCGTGCACCAGGAAGGCCGGATCATCGGGAGCTTCCGCGAAGCTGGCCTCCAGGTAGGCCGCGATGTCGTCCTCGGTCTTCAGGTATTCCGCTGAATCCCAAGGCGTGGTTTTAAGGGCCATGTGAGTGCTCCAGTTCTTTCGCCAGCGCCAGGGCGGCATTGATGTCGGCGTTCTGCGTCTTCTTGCTGCCAGCGCAAAGCAGCACCACCCAGGCGTCACCGTGGCGCGCGTAATACACGCGGTATCCGGGGCCATGGTCGATCTTCATTTCGCACACGCCTCCGGTCAGTACGCGGTGTTGCCCGGGGTTGCCCATGGCCAACCGGTCGATCCTGACCTGTATGCGGATCCTCGCCTCGCGGTCGCGCAGGGCGGCGAACCAGACGGCGAAGACCTCAGTCTTCCTGACTTCGATCATGGCGCAACTGTGAACTTTGGTTCACATGCTGTCAACCCTGCCGGGCAATGAAAAGCAGCCTGTGGTCGCCACCCCTCACCTGCCCTTCGGGCACCCCGTATCGAGGGCCGCAGGCTGGGTTGGCCCCATCAACCCAGCAGCATTGCGGAGTCAAAAGCGCTGGGTTGGTGGAGCCAACCCAGCCTACGACCTCAGCTTGCCCTGCGCAGTTTCATCGCGACCTTCGAACGCACCCGCGCCTTGCGCTTCCTCGCCCAGATCACCAGGCCGGTCAGCGAGAGCATCGCCACCACCAGGCCGAGCAACGACACGAAGATGCGGCCGGAGTGCAGCGGGAACTGCGCCTGCAGGAAGATGTCGCCGGCCGAGCCGGTGCCCGGGATTTCCGCACCGGCGGGCTGGCCGCTGAGGCCGTCGAAATACAGCCACGGATTGCCCAGGCCGCCATCGCCGTGGTCGTGGCCGGGGGCGAAGAAACCGACGCCGTAGACGCCGTACATCGACGAATAGAAGATCGCCCCGGCTGGTTCCTTCCAGCCGCGCGCTTCCGCGGCCTGCAAGGCCAGGGTCACGCCCTGTTCGCGCGGCAGCGAAGGTTCGATCGGTTTTTCCAGCGGCGCCGGTTCGCGCACGTCGAACGGCGACGGCGTCAGTGTCGACACCATCGACACCAGCGGGCGCATCACCTGGTCTTGCAGGTTCATCGATATCGAAGTGACGGCGAGAGTCAGCAACAACAGCCATACCCACACGCCGCCGGAACGGTGCAGGTCGAAGTTGAGCTTGTGCCCGCGTTCGCGCCAGCGGAAGGCGAACGACTTACGCCAGCTGCGGAAGTTCGGGAACGACAGCCACAACGCGATGAAACAGTCGATCGCCCAGACGATGCCGACGATGCCCATGAACAGCACGCCCACCTCGATGCCCCAACCGTCGGGGATGTGCATGCTGTAGTGCAGCTTGTACAAAAACGGCAGCAGGTTCTCGCGCGACAGCGACACCGCGCCCCACATGCGCCGGCCCTGCACTTCGCCGCTGACCGGATCCAGTGCGACTTGGTTGTAGTCGACCTCGTACAGTTTTCCCGTAGCCGGATCCACGCGTGGTTCGACGAACAGGCTCAAGGCGTGGCCCGGCTCCACTTCCAGCGGCAGGTAGGTCACGCGCACGCGCGGATCGACGGCTTCCACTTGTTGCGCCAGCGCCAGCGGACTCTGCGCGGTGCCGGTGGTACTGGAATGGTAGAGCTGCGGGTTGAGCCACTCGTCCAGTTCGTGGTCCCAGGAAATGATCGCGCCGGTCAGGCCGGAGATCAGCAGGAACACGGCGATGAACAAGCCGAACCAACGGTGCAGGAGGACGAAGAACTGGCGCATGGGAACCGGCTTGCTCTCGTATCAGGGAGGTCGAAATCGGAAGCAAAAGAAAACGGCGTCGCGCTTCCGTGCGCAACGCCGCGCGTACGCCTTACCAGCGGTAGCTGATCGTGGCCATGGCCTTGCGCTTGGTCCCGAACCAGCAGTCGCCGCGATCCAGGCAGGTGGCCAGGTAGGTCTTGTCGCTCAGGTTGGATACGTTCAAGGCCAGGCGCCACGGCCCGGTGTCGTAGGACACCAGCAGGTCGAGCAGCGTGTACGAAGGCGTGGTGGTCACGTCGATACCGTCGCCGGTTTCATCCACGTAGCGCACGCCCAGGCCGGCGCGCAATCCGGCGATGCCGTAACGATCGAACTTGTGCAGCGCCCACACCGCCGCCGAGTGCTTCGGAATGCCGCTCAACTGGATGTCGTCGCCGCTCGGATGGGCATCCATGTAGGTGTAGTTGGCGATCAGGTCCCACGCTTCCAGATTGGCTGCGGTCTCCAGCTCCACGCCTTGCACGGTGATCTCGCCACGCTGGACCGAGTAGCCGATGTGTTCGGGATCGGGATCGGCGCTGAGCCGGTTCTTTTCCTTCAACTCGTACACGGCGGCGGCGGCGGTGAGGCGGCTGTCGGCAGGCGCCCACTTCAGCCCGGCTTCGACCTGCTTGCCGCGTTTTGGTTTGAACGCGTTGCCGAAGAAGTCCACGCCGGCGAGTGGCTCGAACGATTCCGAATAACTCGCATACGGCGACCAGCCGCCCTCGGCCAGGGAGACCACGCCCAGGTTCTTGCTGGTCGCGCTGTCGTCGGTGTGGTCGGGGGTGATTTCGCCTTCGTAGGTGACGCGGGTGTCGGTCTTGGCACGGTCGTGGCGCAGGCCGCCGACCACGACCCAGCGTTCGCCGATCTTCATCTGGTCCTGGACCAGCACGCCGATGTTGCGCACCTCGGTCACGGTGTCGGTTGCCGGCGTGGCCAGGTAGTCGGGGAACGCGAACGTGCCATAGACCGGGTTGTAGACATCCAGCGGCGTGCCCGGGTAATCGCCCCAGGACAGCTGGCGGCTGTGCGAGTCCATCGCGTCGATGCCGAACAGCAGGTTGTGGCGGGTGTTGCCCCAGTCCAGCTTGCCTTCCAGCAGCAGGTCGGCGTTGGTGACGCGCGACTCGTCGTCGGTGAAATACCACAGGCGGTTGAGATAGGTGCCATCGGCATCGGGCGCGCCGGTTTCATCGACGAAGCCCTCCCACCACGCGGCGTACATGGTGTGCATGCTGCCTTCGACACGGTCCTGGCGCAGGTGATGGCGCAGGGTCCAGCGTTCGCCGAGTTGCTGTTCGAATTCGTAACCCAGGCGCTTGCGGGTGCCGCCGTAGTAATCCCAGTCCGGCTCGCCGATGAAGGTGTCGTAGGGAATCTTGCCGTTGGGCGCGGCGGTGAGCGTGCCGACGATGGGGAAGAAGGCGTTGGTGTTCTTGCTTTCGTCCTTCTGGTATTCGGCGTACGCGGTCAGGGTGGTGCCTTCGGCCGGTTTCCAGGTCAGCGACGGGGCGATGAAGGTGCGTTGTTCGTCGGCATGGTCGACCTGGGTGCCGCTGTCGCGGCCCAGCGCGACCACGCGATACAACAAGCTGCCGTCGGCGTTGGCCGGACCGGTGAAGTCGACGCCGACCTGGCGATGGTCGTCGTTGCCGACCTGCACGCTGACTTCGCGCGATGCGGTGCCTTGCGGACGCTTGGAGACGAGGTTGACCACGCCGCCCGGTCCGTTCTGCCCGGCGATCACCGAGGCCGGACCACGCAGCACTTCGATGCGTTCGAAGGCGAAGGGTTCGTTGCGGACCACGCCATACCAGCCGGTCAGCGGCACGCGCAGGCCGTCGAGCAACACCGAGCCTTCGCTGCCGCCGCGCAGGGTGAACCAGTCGCCGCGGTTGTCCAGGCCGTACATTTCCGCACGCACGCCGGGGGTGTAGCGCAGCACTTCCTGCAGGGTCTGCGCGTTCTGGTCGCGGATCTGGTCGGCGCTGATGACGGTGATCGACTGCGGGATCTCGTTGAGCGGGGCGTCGG
>JBOHXX010000129.1:0-8558 GCA_050737675.1 Pseudoxanthomonas sp. | reverse complement strand
AAAGAATTCAGGACGTAAAGCGCGCGCAACGTACTTTCCTGGTGCTGTGGACGGCGATCACCGCGATCAAGATCCTGATCGCGTCGCAACTGCCGCTGTTCGTGGATGAAGCGTTCTACTGGCAGGAAGGCAGGCACCTGGCCGCGGCTTATTCGGACCTGCCGGGATTGACCGCATGGATGACGCGACTGGGTACGGAAATCGGCGGCCAGCATGTTCTTGCCTTGCGCGCGCCGTTCCTGTTGCTGGCGGCGTTGTTGCCCTGGCTGGCGGCGCACATCGCCAGCCGCTGGTTCGGGGAGGCGGTCGGTTGGCGCGCGGGCAGTCTTACCTTGCTGATGCCGCTGGCTGGCAGCCTGGGCATCCTTGCGTTGCCGGACGTGCCCATGGCGTTCGCAACAGTGTTGTGCCTGGATGCGGGTGCGCGGCTGTTGCGCGAGATCGATGCGACTTCCGCTGCCGAACTGGCGCTCGGGTTGGCGATAGGCGCGTTGAGCCATTACCGCTTCATCGGCGTGATCGGCGTTGGTTTCATGGCCTTGCTGCTGTTGCCGCAAGGTCGGCGAGTGCTGCGCGATCCGCGCGTCTGGGTCGCGCTGGCGCTGGGCGTCGCCGCCTGGGCGCCGTTGATCGCCTGGAACCTGGAAAACGCCGATGCCGGATTGCGCTTCCAACTGGTCGATCGCCATCCCTGGTCGTTCCAGTCCGATGGCTGGTCGTTCCTGGTGGTGCAGGCGGCGCTGGTCACGCCATTGCTGTTCTTCGCTTTGGTCAAGGTATTCGTGCGCTCCTTCGGCGACCGGCAGGATGTGCCGGCGCAATGGCGGTATTTCGGATTGCTGGGCGGGGTTTCGACACTGGGTTTCTTCGCCCTGGGTTTCTTCGCCGACGTGGAGCGGGTGAGTTTCCATTGGCCCTTGCCCGGCTACCTGCCGTTATTGATCGCGGTGCCGGCATTGCTGCAGCAATGGCCGCGTGCCTGGCGCGTGGCCACCTGGGTGTCCGCAGGCGTCGGCCTGGCGACCGTGCTTGGCTATTACCTGGTGCTGTCCACGCCGACCTGGCGCGCGCAATTCGCCGCGGAGAAGTTCTATCCCATCAATTTCGTCGGCTGGGACGAACTGGTGGATGCAGTACGCCAGGAACAGGCGAAGCAGCCCGCGAATACCACGCTGCTGGCGGACAGCTTCAAGTCCGGGGCCGAGCTCGGCTTCGCCCTGGGCGATGCCGACATCCGCGTGCTCGACCACCCGCTCAACCACAAGCACGGACGCGCGCCGCAGCTGAGGCTGTGGGGATTGCAGAGTGACGGCAGCCGCAATGGGCCCGTGCTGCTGGTGGTTGGAACCAATGACGTGCAGTACAAGTCGCTGCTGGACTATTACCACCAGCTTTGCGCCACGGTCGGTCCGCTGCCATCGCCACGCGTGGTCAATGTGGATCACGGCCGACAACGTTTCCTGCTATTCGCCTTGCCGGCGAAGAACAAGGTGGGGCCGTGCACCACGCCTGCATTCGCATGGCTCGATACGCCGCAAAGCAAGGCTGGCGTCGCACGTCGGTTCGGCGTGAGCGGGTGGGCCTTCAAGGATGGCGTGGGTCTGGAGGGCGTCGACATCCTGCTGGATGGAAAGACGGTCGCAAAAGCGCGCTATGGCCTGTCCAGTCCGGGCACGGCCGCGTTCTGGAAGATTTCCACCGATCCCACCCATCCCGATGTCGGTTTTGCCGCGGAAGTGGACCTGGCCTCGACCATGCCCGGCAGGCACTGGCTGGGGCTGCGCCTGCATGGCGCCGATGGCAGCGTCGAGGACTGGTCGGAACAGCCGATCGATGTCGTTGATTAGCCGCCGCGAACCTCAGGGCAGGAAGAACCCGGCTTCCCGCAGCATTTTCGACAACGTAATCAATGGCAGTCCGACGAGTGCGGTCGGGTCGCGCGATTCGATGTGCTCGAACAAGGCGATGCCCAGCCCCTCGCTCTTGAAACTGCCGGCGCAGTCGAGCGGTTGTTCGGCATCGACATAGCGTGCGATCTCGTCAGTGCCCAAGGTACGGAAGCGCACCACCGTCGTATCCATGGCCTCGAGCACGGCCTCCCCGCGGACAAGGCACACGGCAGTATGGAAGCGGATTTCCCGTCCGGACATGGCGCTCAGCTGGGAAATCGCGTTTTCGCGGGTTCCCGGCTTGCCCAGTGCCTGGGATTCCAGAGCGGCGACCTGGTCGGAGCCTATGATCCAGCTCTCCGGATGCTGGGTGGCGATGGCCAGGGCCTTGGCCCGTGCCAGTCGCTGCGCCAGGGTTGGCGGGGCTTCTCCGGCCAGGGGGCTTTCGTCCACGTCCGGGCGGGCGACATGGAAGGGCAGGCGGAGGCGCTCCAGCAGTTCGCGGCGGTAGCGGGAAGTGGAGGCCAGGATCAGCGGCATGGAAGAGGGTCCTCAAGCGAGGCGGGCATTCTGCCGAAGCCTGTCACGGCCGGCAAACCCACTCTGGCGGGCTTTACGGGTTTGACAGCTCGGCCCCGGATCCTTAATATTCAGCGGCTTATGCCCGCGAACGTGCCCGAGATGTTGGATGTTTGGCGCATGGTCGCGGCCAGGCGTAGTTTTGAAGGGAGCCTGCCGCTGTCCGCGTTGAAGCGCCTGCAGGGGTTGTTGTTCGACGCCGAAGGCGAAGTCGGTTTCGCGCTGCAGTTCGACAGCGACCCGCTGCTGAAGGTGTCCTACGCGGAATTGCGGATCGATGCGGAATTGCCGCTGGAATGCCAGCGCAGCCTGCAACGGTTCCTGCTTCCGGTGCATATGGTGCAGCGGCTTGGCCTGATCCGCGATGAAGCGGACGAGGCTGCGCTACCTGCGGAATACGAAGCGCTGCTGGTGCCCGAAGACGGCATGCTGCGGCCGCTGGATCTGGTGGAAGATGAACTGGTGCTGGCGGTTCCCGCAGTGCCGATGAATCCGGAGTCCGACGCGGTGGATCGCGAATGGCCCATACCGGAAGAAGAATTGGCGAAAGCCAGCCCGTTCGCGGCGCTGGGTTCACTGAAGAAAAACTGATCGGTTGCATCTCGATCAATAACACCGGCTTTTGCATCGGCCGGCACCATCAACACAACGCAACACAGCGAAAAAGTTCGGAGCAATACCATGGCAGTGCAGAAATCCCGCGTCACCCCGTCCCGCCGTGGCCAGCGTCGTTCGCACGACAGCCTGACCGCGAAGCAGCTGGCCACCGACCCGACCAGCGGCGAGACCCATATCCGCCACCACGTGACCGCCGACGGTTATTACCGTGGCAAGAAGGTCATCGCGACCAAGGCAGACGCGGTTTCCGACGAAGATTGATCCGGTTGCGCGCCTTGCCGGTGCGCACTGAATCGAGTCGGGTGCGGTGAGTTTCCCCGGCCCTGCGTGGGCCAGCAGCTGGAGCGGGCATGAGCAAGCGTGATTCGGGCGGGCAGGCTCCTGTTGGACCTGCTTCCAACGGGCGTATCTATGCCCGCATCGCCGGCACGGGCAGTTATCTGCCCGAGAAGCTGCTGACCAACGACGACCTGGCCAAACAGGTCGATACCAGCGACGAATGGATACGCAGCCGTACCGGCATCCGCGAAAGGCATATCGCCGCGGAAGGAGAGACCACCGGCGACCTCGGCTACCACGCCGCGGTGCGTGCGCTGGAAGCGGCAGGCGTGGATGCTTCCGAGATCGACATGATCGTGGTCGGCACCACCACCCCCGACCTGATCTTCCCATCGACCGCTTGCCTGATCCAGGCCCGTTTGGGCGCCAACGGCTGTGCGGCGATGGATGTGAACGCCGCCTGTTCCGGGTTCGTCTACGCGCTCAGCGTGGCCGACAAATTCATCCGTTCCGGCGACGTCAAGACCGCGCTGGTAATCGGTGCGGAAACACTCAGTCGCATCGTCGACTGGACCGAGCGCACCACCTGCGTGCTGTTCGGCGATGGTGCCGGCGCGGTGGTGCTCAAGGCCGACAGCGAGACCGGCATCCTCAGCACCCATCTGCACGCGGATGGCGCCAAGAAGGAATTGCTGTGGAATCCGGTCGGTGTCTCGGTCGGCTTCAAGCAGGATGAGCCCAATGGCGGTGCGCGCATCCACATGAAAGGCAACGACGTCTTCAAATATGCGGTCAAGGCGCTGGACGGCGTGGTCGACGAGACCCTCGAAGCCAATGGCCTGGACAAGCAGGACCTGGACTGGTTGATCCCGCACCAGGCCAACCTGCGCATCATCGAAGCCACGGCCAAGCGCCTGGAAATGCCGATGGATCGCGTCGTCGTCACTGTCGATCGCCACGGCAACACTTCCTCGGCCTCGGTGCCGCTGGCGTTGGACGCCGCGGTGCGTTCGGGTCGCGTGCAGCGCGGCCAATTGCTGCTGCTGGAAGCCTTCGGTGGCGGCTTCACCTGGGGCTCGGCACTGTTGCGTTATTGAGGCTTGCGTTATTGAGCCTGGCGCGACGATTAGCCGTTGCGCTTGAAGTACCGTACTTCGCGGTCGTGTTTTTCCGCTGCGGCACGCGTCTTGCGCATGCCCAGATTGCAGCATGCCCAGGTTGCGACGCTTGCCGGTGCGCGGGTCCATCTTGCGCGAATACAAGCGGAATTCGCCAGAAGCCAGTTTCCGGATCATTCCTCACTCCAGGATCAGGATGCTGCGCATGGCCGCGATCAGGGCAGGGACAAGGTAATCGCGGCGTGATCGATCGTCACCGATCCATGCAACATCATGATCGTCACGATACGCACGGGTACAGACGATGCGGGCCGTTCACCCTTATGATGCGCGCCGACCCCCACGGGATTGGCCAGTGACTCCAAGACTTCATACCGACCCAGCGCTGGCTTTCGTGTTCCCCGGCCAGGGATCGCAATCGCTGGCGATGCTCGCCGAACTTTCCGAACTGCATCCGGTCATCCGCGAAACTTTCGTCGAAGCCTCCGATGGCGCCGGCGCGGACTTGTGGGCGATGTCGCAGGGCGGCCCGGAGGAAATGCTCAACCGCACCGAATACACCCAGCCTGCGTTACTCGCGGCGGGTGTCGCGGTATGGCGCGCGTGGCAGCAGCAAGGCGGGTCCATTCCTTCGGTGCTCGCCGGCCACAGCCTCGGCGAATATTCCGCGCTGGTCGCAGCGGGTGCGCTTTCCCTGCACGATGGCGCGCACCTGGTGCGTCTGCGCGGCCAGCTGATGCAGGAAGCCGCACCGGCCGGCGTGGGTGCGATGGCGGCGGTACTCGGCGCCGAAGACGAACTGGTCGCGGAAGTCTGCGTGCTGGCATCGGGCAGCCAGGTCGTGGTGCCGGCCAATTACAATTCGCCGGGACAGATCGTGATCGGCGGTGACGCGGAGGCGGTTGATCGCGCCATCGCGCTGCTGGCCGAGCGCGGCGTGCGCAAGGTGGTGAAGCTGGCGGTGAGCGTGCCTTCGCACACGCCCCTGATGCGCGAAGCGGCCAATCGACTCGCTGAAACCATGCGCGGGATGCGCTGGCAGGATCCATCTATCCCCGTGGTGCAGAATGTCGATGCGCAGGTCCATCACGGAATCGACGACATCCGCGATGCCCTGGTGCGGCAGTTGTACCTGCCGGTGCGCTGGAGCGACTGCACCCTTGCCTTGAAGGCGAAGGGCGCAACCCGCATCGCCGAATGCGGTCCAGGCAAGGTACTGACCGGCCTTGCCAAGCGCATCGACAAGTCACTTGAAGCAAGATCGCTGGCCACGCCGGGCGATTTCCAATCCGCGATCGAAGAGTGGAAGCAGTCATGAGCGACACGCAATTGTTGAAGGGTGAGATCGTGCTGGTCACTGGCGCCAGCCGCGGCATCGGTGCGGCCATCGCCGACGAGTTGGCTGCGCAAGGCGCCACCGTCATTGGCACCGCGACTTCCGAATCGGGCGCCCGGGCCATCGGCGAGCGCCTGGCCGGCCACGGCGGCCACGGCCGTGAATTGAACGTCACCGACGCGGCCGCGGTGGAATCGTTGATCGATTCCATCGGCAAGGAGTTCGGCGCCGTCAGCATCCTGGTCAATAACGCCGGCATCACCCGCGACAACCTGTTGATGCGGATGAAGGACGAGGACTGGCAGGCGATCCTCGACACCAACCTGACCAGCGTCTATCGCACCAGCAAGGCGGTGATGCGCGGCATGATGAAGGCGCGCAAGGGCCGGATCATCAATATCGCCTCGGTGATCGGGGTGACCGGCAATGCCGGGCAGGCCAATTACGCCGCGGCCAAGGCCGGGATCATCGCGTTCTCCAAGTCGCTGGCCAAGGAAATCGGCAGCCGCGGCGTCACCGTCAACGTAGTCGCGCCGGGCTTCATCGATACCGACATGACCAAGGCGATGCCGGAAGAGGCGAAGAACGCGCTGGTCGGCCAGATCGCGCTTGGGCGCCTGGGCGAACCGGTGGATATCGCCCGCGCGGTAGCGTTCCTGGCCGGACCTTCAGCCAGCTACATCACCGGCGAAACCCTGCATGTGAATGGCGGCATGTACATGCCCTAGCACGATTATGTCGTAAGTGTTTGATTAAGCGATGATTGCCGGGGCGTGCACCGCATCCCCGGTTTCCACTAAACTACCCCCCGTTCACTCAACTCCGTCTGGAGCCATATCCAATGAGCAGCATCGAAGAACGCGTCAAGAAGATCGTCGTAGAACAACTTGGCGTCAAAGAAGAAGAAGTCACCACCAGCGCATCGTTCGTCGATGACCTCGGCGCCGATTCACTCGACACCGTCGAGCTGGTGATGGCCCTGGAAGAAGAGTTCGAGTGCGAAATCCCGGACGAAGATGCCGAGAAGATCACCTCGGTGCAGCAGGCCATCGATTACGTCAAGGCACACGTCAAGGCGTAAGCCCGAAGTTTCGATGAGTCGTGCCGGGGCCGCGGATGCGGCCCCGCGCATATGTGGCATGTCAATGCGCCTGCGTAGGGTGCAAGCAGTCGGAGTAATCGTATGAGCCAGCGTCGCGTAGTGATCACCGGCATGGGCATGATCTCGCCCTTGGGCAATGACCTGGCCAGCAGCTGGGATGCCATCGCCAATGGCCGCTCGGGCCTGGGCCCGATCACGTCCTTCGATGCCTCGTTGTTCACCACGCGCATCGCCGGCGAGATCCGCGATTTCGATCCGACCACCTACATGTCGCCGAAAGACGTGAAGAAGATGGATGCGTTCATCCATTACGGCATCGCCGCTTCGCTGATGGCGATGGACGATTCCGGCCTGGAAGTCACCGAATCGAATGCCGAACGCATCGGCGCCATCATCGGTGCAGGCATCGGCGGCATCCTCGGCATCGAGGAACAGACCGCCAAATACATCGAGGGCGGCCCGCGCAAGATCTCGCCGTTCTACATCCCCAGCACCATCATCAACATGCTGCCGGGTCAGCTGAGCATCATGAAGGGAATCAAGGGGCCGAGCTTCTCTGCGGTCTCGGCTTGCGCCACTTCCAACCATTCCATCGGCATGGCCATGCGCATGATCCAGTACGGCGATGCCGACGTGATGTTCGCCGGCGGCGCCGAGCGCGGATCCTCGCCGACCTCGGTCGGCGGGTTCTGCTCGATGAAGGCGATGTCCACGCGCAACGATGATCCCGCGGCGGCTTCGCGGCCCTGGGACCGCGACCGCGACGGCTTCGTGCTGGGCGATGGCGCCGGCATCCTGGTGCTGGAGGAATACGGACATGCCAAGGCGCGTGGCGCGCGCATCTATTGCGAACTGGTCGGCTTCGGCGCCAGTTCCGACGCCTATCACATGACCGCGCCGAGCGAGAACGGCGAAGGTCCCGCGCGCTGCATGGCGATGGCGCTGAAGGACGCGAAGCTCAATCCCGACCAGGTCGAATACCTCAACGCACACGGCACTTCCACGCCGCTGGGCGACCTGGCCGAGACCCTGGCGATGAAGCGCGCCTTCGGCGACCACGCCTACAAGACCATGGTCAGCTCGACCAAGTCCATGACCGGCCACCTGCTGGGCGCGGCCGGTGGCGTGGAAGCGATTTTCTCGGTGTTGGCGATCGACAAGGGCATCATCCCGCCGACCATCAACCTGGAGAATCCGGGCGAGGGTTGCGACCTGGACTACGTGCCCAACGTGGCCCGCGAGAAGAAGATCGATGTCGCCATGTCGAATGGTTTCGGCTTCGGCGGCACCAACGGCACGCTTGTCTTCCGGCGCGCCTGAACCCGGCGTGCGCCGGGTGGCTTCCCCGTGGAGTTCAGTCAAGGCCCATCCTTTGCGGTGGGTTTTGGCGCTGTTTATTGCCTCCGAGCTGGCAACGTTCGCGTTGCTTGCCCGGCAAGGGGCGCACGAACTGGGGCGCTCTGTGCAAGGCTGGGATTTGCTGCAGTGGCTGGCAGTGCTCGGCCTCGCTGCGTTGTGCGGCTGGCTCGCATGGCACTGGCGCGCGCTCTGGCTCGGCGCCGGGTGCACCTACGGCGGCCTGGCGCAAGGACGGGACCGCACGGGCCGGCCAGGTATCCTTGTTGGCTTGCCGGACG
>JBOHXX010000128.1:0-8572 GCA_050737675.1 Pseudoxanthomonas sp. | reverse complement strand
GAGAGCTCGCGCCCAGGGGGGGCGCTCCTACAGGGGTTATTTCACCGGGGCTGCGCACGCCGAGCAAATGCGCTCGACCTTGTAGCCTTTCGCGCGCAGCTTCTCGACCACGCCATCCGGACCCAGCAGGTGCAGCGCGCCCACCACCACCAGGGTGTCGTCGGTGCCGGGCTGGGTGAGGCGTTGCCTGATCTTCGGCACCCAGGCGTCGTTGCGGGCCACGTTGATGCGCTGGTACAGGCGTGGGTATTCCCTCTTCATGTCCATGCCCATGTCTTCCCACAGCAGCCTGGCGTTGCCAGCGCGCCAGGCGTTGTGGAGCTTGGCGGTTTCACTGCTGCCCTCCTTGGCCTCGGTAAGCGCTTCGGCCAGGAATTGGAGCTGTTCCTCCTTGCTCATGCCATCGAGGAACGCGATCTGTTCGGCGCCGGTTTCCAGGCCTGCGGTCGGCTTTCCAGCCTTGGTGGCCAGTTCGGCGAAGTGCGAATCCAGGCCGAGTTTGGAATCCAGGCCTTGCTTGGTCATTTCCACGATGCTGATCATCAGGCCCGCGAACCACGGCTCGAACATCTGCAGGGCCTGCGCGGTCATCCCGGTTTTCTGCAATTCGGCGCCGTTGCCGGCAATCCAGCCTTCGAGCAACGCCGCCGTCGCCGGCGACAGTTCGCTGTCGAGCTTGCTGCCATCGGTGCGCAGTGCGGCCTGGCCCATCTGCATGCCCAGCGCGGGCGACGCCATTTCTTCCGGGGTCATCTCGAAGACCAGCGATTCCGCATCCGCGAATGCCGCATCGACGTCCTTCGACAGCGGATAGTCGTTCGGCTTCAACAGGTGGAACGAACCCAGAAGGTAAACCGAATTATCCGCATCGGATACCTTCCACAACAACGGCACCGGCGGTTGCGAAAGTGCGGGCTTGGGCGAATCGGCATTGACCGCGAACGCGGATGCCGCCAGCAAGGACAGCAGCAGCGGCTTGAAGGCGCACTTGAAAGGGCGGGAGTCGATGAAACGCATGAGTGTCCTTGTCATGGGGTGGCGGCTGGGTGGACGTAGGCTTTTTCGCCGGCGCTGATGGCCAGGTCCAGCCGGTTCTCCGGCGGCGGCAACGGGCAGGTGGCGAACGGCGTGAACGCACAAGGTGGGTTGTAGGCACGATTGAAATCCAGCACGACCCGGCCCTGCGCATCCGGGCCCGGCGTGTCCATGAAACGGCCGGCCGCATAGCTGCCGTGGCCGCTGGTGCGATCGGCCAGCACCAGGAACAATTCATCGCCGCCCGGCTCACCCATGGCTTCGATGCGATAGGTCTTGCCGTCGCGTACGAACTCGACCGCGCCGGGGTTGGGCGCATCGCTGGTGGTACCGATGATGTCGACGATGGGAATGGTCTTGCCTGGCGGATGCGGCATGAACTTGCCGGTGATCTTCCAGCCGGGATCCGCGGGCCAGTACTCCAGGCCCGCGAACTGCAATCGCGTCGGCGCGTCCGCGTGCTTGACCCGCAAGCCATAACGCGCGCCGCGCTTGATCACGCCGAGCACGCCCTTGCCTTCATCGAAACCGATCATGCCGGGAACTTCGTCGCGGTCGGTCTTCAGCTCGACCTTCTCCTTCAGGGGCTCGCCGTTGAGGGTCAGGGCGACGCCGCGTTCCGGGGTGAAGAAGATGCGTCCGTCGCGTTGTTCCAGCAGGCCCATCTTCGGCGGACCGACAGCCAGGCGGATACCGCTGCCAGCGCTGCTGCCGAGGTAATGGGCCTTGAGCTCCAGCCAGTGCAGGCCGACCAGGCTGGTCCAGCCATCGGGCTTGAGCAATGCCTCCTTGCGCTCGGCGCGCCAGGCCGCGTCCTCGGCGAGGAAATTGACGTCGATCGCAACCTGCTTCGCGACCTGCTTCTGCTTGCCATCGCGATCACATGCCGCCAGCGGCAGCAACAACAGCGCGGTCAACGCAACACCGATCAACTTCCCCATCAACGTCCCCTCATGAACCAGCGATCTATTTCAGCCAGGGAAAAACGCGCCCAGGTCGGCCGGCCGTGGTTGCATTGGCCCGAGCGTTCGGTGATTTCCATTTCCCGCAACAGCGCATTCATTTCCGGGAGGGTCAGGCGGCGGTTGGCCCGCACCGCGCCATGGCAGGCCATGGTCGAAAGCAGTTCGTCGCGCGCGGCGGCTACGCGCAGGGTCTCGCCATGCTCGCGCAGGTCGGTCAGCACGTCGCGCAACAGGCCTTCGGGTTCGGCCTGGGCCAACAGCGCGGGCACGCTGCGCACGCTCAACGATTGCGGCCCGCTGCGGGTCACGTCGAAACCCAGCGAAGCGAGGGTTTCAGCTTCGCGTTCGGCGACTTCCGCCTCGCGTTCGGCTACCGCCAGGGTCAACGGCACCAGCAACGGTTGCGAATGCAGGCCGATGCCGTCGTGCGCGGACTTGAGTTTTTCGTAGCCGATGCGCTCGTGCGCTGCATGCATGTCCACGACGATCAGTCCGTCCGCGTTCTCGGCCAGGATATAGATGCCATGCAACTGCGCGACTGCGTAGCCGAGTGGTGGAATGGCGGCGTCGCTACTCGCCGGCAAGGGCTGCTGTGGTGATTGCGCGGAGAATGCCTGGGAGCCACCAGACTGCGCGTACAACGCGGCATAAGCGGCGGGCGCTTCGCCGAGGCTCAAGCCCAGCGGCGACTGTTGCGTCGGCGACCACGACTGCGGTGAACCGGACGAAGCGGCCGCCGCGGAATATTGCGCATTGTCCGCGGCGCCCTGGGTCGCCGCCGCAATCGCACCGGCGCGCGTTTCCGCCAGCGCGTCGTGCAGTGTGCGATAGACGAAATCATGGACCAGCCGCGTGTCGCGGAAACGCACTTCGTGCTTGGCCGGATGCACGTTGACATCGACGCGCAGCGGATCGATTTCCAGGAACAGCACGTACGCCGGCTGGCGGCCGTGGAAGAGCACGTCCTGGTAGGCCATCTTCACCGCATGGGCGATGTTGCGGTCGCGCACCGCGCGGCCGTTGACGTACAGGTACTGCTGGTCGGCGCTTGCGCGCGAATAACTCGGCAACGCGATCCAGCCGTGCAGGCGCAGTCCTGCCGCAGCATGCTCCACGCGCAGGGCCTGGCGGGCGAAGTCTTCGCCCAGGGTTTCGTTCAAGCGCAGCGAGGCATCCAGCAGGTCGGGCTTGTAGCGGCGCGAGGGACGGCCGTTGTGGCTGACCCGCAGTTCCACGTCCGGGCGCGCCAGCGCCAGCGAACGCAACCATTCCTCGATGTGGCCGAGCTCGGTGCGTTCGGCGCGCAGGAACTTGCGCCGCGCCGGCACGTTGTAGAACAGCTCGCGCACCTCCACCGTGGTTCCCGGCGGCTGCGACTTCGGGGTCACTTCGCCAAGCCGGCCGCCTTCGACCTGCAAGGCCGCGCCATGCGCATCGCCGGCGCGACGCGAGGACAGCGAGAAACGGCTGACCGAAGCGATCGAGGGCAGTGCTTCGCCACGGAAGCCGAGCGTGGCCACCGATTCCAGGTCATCCAGCGAGGCGATCTTGCTGGTCGCATGGCGGGCCACGGCCAGCGGCAATTGCTCGGCGGCGATGCCGCCGCCATCGTCGCGGATCCGGATCAGGCGGATGCCGCCTTCCTCCAGGTCGATGTCGATGCGCAGGGCACCGGCATCGAGTGCGTTCTCGACCAGTTCCTTGACCACGGACGCCGGGCGTTCGACGACCTCGCCTGCGGCAATCTGGTTGATGAGGGTGTCGGGGAGTTGGCGGATCTGCACTAGGGACTGTTGACGATCGTGGATGCGTCGTCGGGGGGAAAACCAGCCGTGATGATAGCCGAGGGGTGGTGCCTACGGTGCGCCGGCGCTGCCGTTGCCGGCCGTGACCCTGGCCACTTCGACGGCGCGCGCGCGCGCGGCGAACAGCGTGCCCGGTGGCGGCTGGCGGGTGAAGTAGGTCTGCACGCCATCCAGCACCGCACCGGCGACCTTGCGCTGGTAGGCCGGATCGATCAGCCGGCTTTCTTCATCGGGGTTGGAGATGAAGGCGGTTTCCACCAGCATCGCCGGCATGTCGGAGGTGCGCAGCACTGCGAAATTGGCCCGCTCGATATTCGGCTTGTGGTTGTTGCCCACGCGCTTGAGCCCATCCAGCACATGGTTGGCGGCGTCTTCCGAAGCCTTCATATGCCCGCTCTGGGCCAGGTCCAGCAACACCGACGACAAGGTGTTGTCGACCTGCTGCAGGCTCACGCCACCGACCAGGTCGGAGGAGTTTTCCTTGTTCGCCAGCCAGCGCGCACGCTGCGAGGAAGCGCCTTTCAGTGACAACACGTAGACCGAGGATCCGCGCGCGCTCTTGTTCTCGGCCGCATCCGCATGGATGGAGACGAACATGTCCGCCTTGTTGGCGCGCGCCTTGCGCGCGCGCTGCGGCAAGGGGATGAAATAGTCGCCGTCGCGGACCAGGTAGGCCTTCAGGCCCGGGGTGGCGTTGACCTGGCGGGCCAGTTCGCGCGCGACCGCAAGCACCACATCCTTCTCGCGCTTGCCGGTCGGGCCTTGCGCACCCGGATCCTGGCCGCCGTGGCCGGCGTCGATGGCGATGACCAGCGGGCGCATGCCATTGCGCATCGGCACCTGCGGCGCGGACTGGTAGGGAGCGGGCGCGTCGGCGGCTTCGTCAGCCACGGAACCCGCAGGCGTGGTCGGCGTCGGTACGCCGGTGGCGATGGTGTACTGGGCCGGAGCCGGTGGTTGGGTCGATCCGGTGCGTGCCACACCTGCGGCAGCGACTCCTGCATTGGCGGCGGGAACCGGCGAGCGGGTTACCTGGCCGTTGAGGATGGCCTGCGGCGAAAGTTGCGAAGTGGTTGCCGGCGGTTTCGCCACGGCCTGCTGCGCCACGGCCGAGGTCAAGGCCGCGGTGGCCTGTGCGGCGGACTGGGTGCTGGGCGGCGGCGAGGCGGACGATGAAGTGGCGACAGGGACTTCCGCAGTCGCCGCCGGGCCATCACCCGGCCATTCCAGGACCAGCCGCGAGCCGGTCGCCGAAGGTTCCATGCGTGGCTTCAGCGCCACCACCGGAGAGGCGAGATCGAAGACGATGCGGAACGTGTCGGGAGTCGGCTGGCCGGTGCGCACCGATTTGACGATGCCGCTACCGGCGGGAAGTTTCAGCCCGTGTGCGGCGCTGGAAGCAGGCAGGTCCACCACCAGGCGATCCGGACCGGCCAGGGAAATGGTCTTGTATTCGCCCTTGCCTTCCAGCTGGATCTCGGCGCGGGTGCCGGTGGCGCCGGTATCGACGCTGACGCTGCGGACTTCACCGGCGGAAACGGGAAATGCGCTGCCCAGAGCGAGCACGAGGCCCACTGTGGCTTTTCCGAAACGGGCGATCCCCATGTGCATGGGCCGGATTCAACCAGCATCGATCAATAAATGCAACTATTTTTTCCTTAATAATCCGTGACCTGCCTGAACTTCCTACACAGGTTGGACAGCTAGGGGCGCCAAGTCGCTGCGCGTGGCCAGTTCAGCCAGCCAGGCCACGCCGATCGCGGACCGGGCCTGCAGGCGGGCGCTGCGCCCGGTCCCGGACATCCCCAACTCCACCCGTAGATCCGCCGCCGGCAAGGCGGATCCCGCCCGCTCCGGCCATTCCACCAGCCACAGGGTGGCGACCGCATCGTCCAGCCCCAGGAAATCCAGTTCCGCTGCATCGCCGATGCGGTAGAGATCGAGATGCCACGCCTCCCCCGCGGGAATCGGATAGCGCTCGACCAGGGTGTAGGTGGGGCTGCGGATGGCGCCTTCGACCCCGAGTGCGCGCAACAAAGCACGCGCAAGCGTGGATTTCCCCGCGCCCAGGTCGCCTTGCAGGTGCACGACGGCCTGCGCCGGCCGCGTCGCGGCAAGCGCGCGCCCCAAAGCTTCGGTCATGGCGATGTCGGCAAGCTGCAACAGCATCACTCCATCGTCTCCGGATTGGCGAAACGGCGCAGGTGCGGAAAAAGATCCGACGGCAACAGGCCGCGCTCGCCTTCGCCCGCCGCTGCATCGCCGGCCAGCGAATGCAGCAGCGCACCGGCGCTTGCCGCGTCGAATGCGGACATGCCACTGGCACGCAGGGCCACGATCACGCCGGTGAGCACGTCGCCCATGCCGCCCACTGCCATGCCCGGATTGCCGGCATCGATCACCCGCGGGATTTCTCCTGGCGCGGCGATGATCGTGCCTGCGCCTTTCAATACCGTCACTGCGTTGTAGCGTTGCGCGATGTCGCGCGCGGCGGCGAAACGGTCGCGCTGCACGCTGGCGTTGTCGCTGCCAAGCAGGCGCGCGGCCTCGCCGGGATGCGGAGTAAGGATCGCATCGGCGAGCGTGCACGGTTGCGCAGCAACCAGGTTGAGCGCATCGGCGTCGATCACCAGCGGCTTGCCCGACGCCAGCGCGAGTCGCAGCATCGCGCGCGCCCACTCGCCCTGCCCCAGTCCGGGTCCGATCGCGACCGCATCGGCCTGCGCCAGCAGCGGCTGCAGGTCTTCGCCGGATTCAACCGCGCGCGCCATCGCTTCCGGACGCCGTGCAAGGATGACCGGCACGTGGATTTCGCGCGTGGCCACGCTCAACAAACCCGCGCCACTGCGCAAGGCGGCTTCCGCGCACAACGCGATCGCACCACCATGGCCGTGATCGCCGCCGATGCACAACGCACGACCGGATTCGCCCTTGTGGGTGTTGCGCCGCCGCGGCAGCAGCCAGCGCGACAACGCCTCGGCGGTCAACAGTGTTGCGCAGGGAACGGCGGAGTCGAAGGTTTCCTCCGGCACTTCCAGCCGATCCAGTCCGAGCAGGCCGACCTGCTCCAGCGCATCGCCGCTATGCAGGCCCGCGTGCCGGGCGATGAACTGCAAGGTCGCGGTCGCGCGTACCACCTTGCCCGGTGCCGAGCCCAGGTCGGAATCCAGGCCGCTGGGCACATCCAGCGAGAACACCGGCGCGGCCTGCACATTGATCGCATCGATCAATGCAGCCGACGTTTCATCCGCGGCGCGCGACAGGCCGATGCCGAACAGCGCGTCCACCACCACGTCGCCCTGCGGCGATGCATCGGGGAATATCTCGATGCGCCCGCCGGCAGATACGTATTCGGTGCAGGCGCGCTGGGCCAGCGGCGTGCGCGGCACGTGTTCCGCAAGATGCAGCACGCTGACCTTGCGGCCCGAACGATGCGCCAGCCGCGCCAGCACGTAGCCATCGCCACCGTTGTTGCCGGGGCCGCAGACCACGCTGATGCGCTGCGCGGACGGCCACTGCTGCAGCAGGTGTTGCCAGGCCGCCTGCCCCGCCCGCTGCATCAGCACGTAGCCGTCGCCACCGAGCAGCGCGGTGGCGCGCTGGTCCAGGGCGCGCGCGGCGTTGCGGTCGAACAGGGGCAGGAAACCATACATGGCGTGGATTCTATACTTCGCCCATGTCTTCGCCCTCCCAAGCCATGCCCGACCCGGCCGCGTTCGCCCGCCAGGTGCGACTGTTGTCGCGCGAACTCGGCTTCCAGCGTTGTGGCATCAGCGGGATCGAACTGGGCGCGGACGAGGAGCATCTGCGCGACTGGCTGGCCAAGGGCCTGTACGGCTCGATGCAATGGATGGCGCGGCACGGCGACAAGCGCTCGCGTCCGCAGGAACTCATTCCCGGCACCTTGCGGGTGATCTCGGTGGGGCTGGATTACGGCCGCAACGATGGCGAGGAAGCCTGGACCACGCTGGCCGACGGCGAGCGCGCCTATGTCGCCCGCTATGCGCTGGGACGCGACTACCACAAGCTGATGCGGCAGCGCCTGCAGAAACTCGCCGAGCGCATCGGGCAGGAAATCGGGCCGTTCGGCCATCGCGTGTTCGTCGATTCCGCGCCGGTGCTGGAACGTGCATTGGCACGCAACGCGGGGCTGGGGTGGATCGGCAAGCATACCTGCCTGATCGACAAGGACGGCGGCTCGTGGTTTTTCCTCGGCGAGATCTACGTCGACCTGCCGCTGCCCATCGATGAACCAGCCAGCGCGCACTGCGGCACCTGCATGAAGTGCATCGACATCTGCCCGACCCAGGCCATCGTCGCGCCGTACCGGCTGGATGCACGGCGCTGCATCTCCTACCTGACCATCGAACACGAAGGTTCGATCCCCGAGGAACTGCGTCCCGCCATCGGCAACCGCATCTTCGGCTGCGACGACTGCCAGCTGGTCTGCCCCTGGAACAAGTTCGCCAAGCGCAGCGACGAACCCGACTTCCGCGCCCGCAACGACCTCGATGTCGCCACACTGCCGCAGCTGTTCGCGTGGACCGAAGACGAATTCCTCAGCCGTACCGAAGGCTCGGCGATCCGCCGCAGCGGCCATGAGCGATGGTTGCGGAATATCGCGGTGGCGCTGGGCAATGCGCCAGGTACGCCGGAAGTGCTCGCCTCATTGGCGTCACGGCGCGACCATGAATCAGATGTCGTGCGCGAGCATGTGGCGTGGGCGCTGCAGCGCCACGAGAGACAACCGTAGGAGCGTCCCATGGG
>JBOHXX010000127.1:0-8630 GCA_050737675.1 Pseudoxanthomonas sp. | reverse complement strand
CGTCACCACCCTGGTCGTGCAGCCTTCGGCCTGGAGCGACACATTGCAGGCGATCGGCACGGTCAAGGCGCGCGAGTCGGTGACCCTGACTTCCAAGGTCAGCGAAGCGGTGCAGGCCGTGCATTTCGAAAGCGGCGATGAGGTGCGCGCCGGCACGCCGCTGATCACCTTGCGCGGCGATTCGCAACAGGCCGCGCTGGTCGCCGCGCAGGCGACCTACCTGGAAGCCGACAAGCTCTACAAACGCCAGAACGAACTCGCCAACCAGCAACTGATCGCGCGCTCCTCGCTGGACACGCAGCGTTCGGTGCGCGACGCCGCGCTGGCCCGGGTGCAGCAGATGCGCTCGGATATTGGTGACCGTAACGTGCGCGCGCCGTTCGCCGGCGTGCTTGGCATCCGCCAGGTCAGTCCCGGTGCGCTGATCACCCCGACCACGGTCATCGCCACCCTTGATGACATCTCGCGCATGTACGTGGATTTCCCGGTGCCGGAAGCGCAGCTCGCCCACCTGGCCAAGGGCCAGGCCTTGAGCGCACGCAGCAATTCGTATCCGGATCGCGCTTTCGATGGCGTGGTCAGCACCATCGACGCACGCATCGACGTGGCCACGCGCGCGGTCACCGTGCGCGGCGACTTCCCCAATCCGGACCGCGCGCTGCGTCCGGGCATGCTGATGGAAGTGCAGCTGTCGCAACCCGAACGCCAGGCGCTGGTGTTGCCGGAAATCGCGCTGGTCCAGATCGGGCCGGATACGTTCGTGTTCCGGGTCAAGGCCGATGGCAGCGTCGAGCGGCCCAAGGTCGAGGTCGGCACGCGCAACGCGGGCAAGGTCGAAGTGACGTCCGGGGTGAAGGCGGGCGATCGCATCGTGGTCGACGGCACCGGCAAGCTTCGGGTCGGCAGCAGGGTGGTCGATGGCGGGACCAAGCAACCCACCCAGGCCGGAAATCCACTGCCTGCGCAGGGCTGACCGGGCATGAAGCTTTCCGATATCTCGATCAAACGCCCGGTGTTCGCCGCGGTGATGAGCCTGCTGCTGATCGTGCTGGGGGTGATGTCGTTCTCGCGCCTGACCCTGCGCGAACTGCCGGCGATCGATCCGCCGATCGTGTCGGTCTCGGTGGATTACGTCGGCGCTTCCGCCGCGGTGGTGGAAAGCCGCATCACCCAGGTGCTGGAAGACGCGCTGTCGGGCATCGAGGGCATCGAGACCATCGAAGCCAACAGCGTCAACGGCCGCTCCAACATCAGCATCGAGTTCAAGGCCTCGCGCGAGATCGAGGCCGCGGCCAACGACGTGCGCGACGCGGTCAGCCGGGTCATCAGCCGCCTGCCCGAAGAATCCGAATCGCCGCAGATCGCCAAGGTCGAAAGCGATGCCGACCCGATCATCTGGCTCAACATGTCGTCGAAGACGATGGATTCGCTGCAGCTCAGCGACTACGCCGAGCGCTACATCGTCGATCGCCTGTCCACCATCGACGGCGTGGCCCAGGTGCGCATCGGCGGCCAGCAGCGCTATGCGATGCGGATCTGGCTGGATCGCGATCAGCTGGCCGCGCGCGGCCTGGCGGTGAGCGACGTCGAGGACGCGCTGACCCGCGAGAACGTGGAGTTGCCGGCCGGACGCATCGAATCCAGCACCCGCGACTTCACCCTGCGGCTGTCGCGCGATTACCAGAAGCCCGAGGATTTCGCCCGCATCCCGATCAGCAAGGGTGCGGACGGCTACGTGGTGCGGATGGGCGACGTGGCCCGGGTGGAGCTGGGCTCGGAGGAGCGCCGCGCGTACTACCGCAGTAATGGCGAACCCAACATCGGCCTGGGCATCATCAAGACCTCCACCGCCAACAGCCTGGACGTGGCCACCGCCGCGCGCACCGCCGCCGAGGACATCCGCAAGACCCTGCCGGAAGGCACTGACATCTTCGTCGCCTTCGACACCACCACCTTCATCGATGCCGCGGTGACCCGTGTATACGAGACGCTAGCCGAGGCCATCGTCCTGGTCCTGATCGTGATCTGGCTGTTCCTGGGCAGCGTGCGCGCCGCGCTGATCCCCGCGGTCACCGTGCCGGTGTGCCTGATCGCGGCCTTCATCGCGCTGTTCGCGTTCAATTTTTCGATCAACCTGCTGACCTTGCTCGCGCTGGTGCTGTGCATCGGCCTGGTGGTCGACGATGCGATCGTGGTGGTGGAGAACATCCAGCGACGCGTCGACCTGGGCGAACCCGCACTGGTCGCCGCGCGACGCGGCACCGCGCAGGTGGCGTTCGCGGTGATCGCGACCACGGCGGTGTTGATCGCGGTGTTCCTGCCGGTCGGCTTCCTCGAGGGCAACACCGGGCGGCTGTTCCGCGAACTGTCGGTGGCGCTGGCCGCGGCGGTCGCGATCTCGGCCTTCGTGGCCCTGACCTTGACCCCGATGATGGCCTCCAAGCTGCTGAAGTCGCATGCGAAGAACGCAGACGGCAGCGGTGGACCCGGGCGCATCAATACCTGGCTCAACAACCAGTTCGACAAGTTGTCGCGTGGCTACCGGCACCTGCTGGAACGCAGCGCGCATCGCGCGTGGATGTTCGGCGGGCTGATGCTGGTCGCGGTGGCCGCGATCGCGGTGATGTTCCGCATCCTGCCGTCGGAACTCGCGCCGGCCGAGGACCGCGGCTCGTTCCAGGTCATGATCGACGGTCCCGAAGGTGCCGGTTACGACTACACCGTCGGGCAGATGCAGCAAGTCGAGAAGATCCTCGCCGCCGAAACCGGCAACGGCAAGCCGATCATCCGCGCCAACCCGCGCGTGCCCGGCGGCTTCGGTGCCAGCGAGGAGATGCATACCGGGCGAGCGGCGGTATTCCTGCAGGATTGGGACAAGCGCGACGAAAGCACCGCCGACGTGGCCGCGGGGCTGCAGAAGAAACTTTCCACGTTGCCCGGCGTACGGGTCCGCACCCAGGTCAGTGGCGGCCTGGTGCGCACGCGCGGCCAGCAGTTCCAGATCGTATTGGGCGGGCCGGAATACACCGAGATCGCGCAATGGCGCGACAAGATCCTGGCGCGCATGGCGGACAACCCGGGGCTGGTGGGCCCCGATTCCGACTACAAGGAAACCCGGCCGCAGATGCGGGTCGACATCGATCGCGAACGCGCCGCCGACCTGGGCGTGTCGGTCACCGATGTCGGCCGCGCGCTGGAGACGATGATGGGCTCGCGCCAGGTCACCACCTATGTCGACAACGGCGAGGAATACGACGTGATCGTCCAGGCCGAGCGACAGGCGCGCAAGACCCCGGCCGACCTCGCCGCCATCCAGGTGCGTTCCGGCAACGGCGGGCTGGTGCCGCTTTCCAACCTGGTCACGCTCAACGAAATGGCCGAACCCGGCACGCTCAACCGCTTCAACCGTCTGCGCTCGATCACCATTTCCGCTGGCCTTGCGCCGGGCTATCCGCTGGGAGATGCGGTGAAGTGGGCGCAGCAGGTGGCGGCCGAAGAACTGCCCGAATACGCGCAGATCGACTGGAAAGGCGAATCCCGCGAATACCAGAAGTCCGGCAGCGCCGTGCTGTTCACCTTCGGCCTGGCCTTGCTGATCGTGTACCTGGTGCTGGCGGCGCAGTTCGAGAGCTTCATCCATCCGCTGGTGATCATGCTCACCGTGCCGTTGGGCGTGCTCGGCGCGATGATCGGCCTGTGGGTCAGTGGCGGCACCATGAACCTCTTCAGCCAGATCGGCATCGTCATGCTGGTCGGACTGGCGGCCAAGAACGGCATCCTGATCGTGGAATTCGCCAACCAGTTGCGCGACGAAGGGCGCAGCATCCCGCAGGCGATCATGGAGTCGGCGTCGGTGCGGCTGCGCCCGATCCTGATGACTTCCATCGCCACGATCATGGGCGCGATACCGCTGGTACTGGCGGGGGGGCCGGGTTCGGCCAGCCGCGCCACCATCGGCGTGGTGGTGATCTTCGGGGTGTCGTTCTCGACCCTGTTGTCGCTGTTCGTGGTGCCTGCCTTCTATTTGTTGCTGGCGCCGTTCACCCAGTCGCCCGAGACCGTGGCCCACAAGCTGCAGGAGCTGGAAGAAACCACGCCGTCGGTCGGTGGCCATGGCTGAGCATTTCCTCCAGGGCGAAGGCTTCCGCTTGCGTCCGTGGCGGGCGACGGACCTGGACTCGCTGCTGCGCCATGCCAACGACGAACAGGTCTCGCGCGGCGTCAGCGACCGCTTTCCTTCCCCGTACACGCAAGCCGATGGCGAAGCCTTCCTCGCCGGCAAGATCCTCGACCTGGATGGGCCCGTATTCGCCATCGAGATCGACGGCGAAGCCTGCGGCGGCATCGGCGCGCATGCGGGCCGGGGCGAGCGGATGCACACCGCGGAGTTCGGTTACTGGCTGGGACGGCAGCATTGGGGCCACGGCACGATGACCCGCGTGGTCGCTGCCTATGCGCCCTGGGCGATGCGGGAATTGCGCCTGCACCGGCTGTACGCCACCGTGCTGGCCTTCAACATAGGCTCGGCGCAGGTGCTGCGCAGGAACGGGTTCCTGGAGGAAGGCGTGCAACGCGCGGCTGTTTTCAAGCGCGGAGTACTGCATGATCTGCGCATGTTCGCCAAAGTGCGCAGGGATCTGGAAGATGACCAATAAACCGCCTTCCCCCTGGGACCAGGCCGCCATCCGCAGCGCCGATGCGCGCAAGCAGGAAAACACCGGCAGGCGCAAGCAAGCGGCGCCCGCAGGCGAGGAGCGTCCTGCTGTCGCCAGGCATGAGGGCGGCAACAGGCAGGAGCTGCGCTACTACGGGCTCAATGCCGTGCAAGCCGTGTTCGCGCAACGGCCGCAAGCAATCCGCAAGGTCTATCTGTCCGAAGCGCGCATTCCGCAGCTGCAACCGCTGCTGGCCTGGTGCGTACAGCAGCGCATCGGCTACCGCGTGGTCGAGGAGGCCGACCTGGGCAAGCTCGCCGCCAGTTCGCACCACGAAGGCGTGGTCGCCGACGTGTTGCGGGTGGAAGCGGAATCCCTGCCCGAATGGCTGCGCGGCCTGCCCGCGGGCCCGGCGCTCGCGCTGTGGCTGGATGGCGTGGGCAATCCGCATAATTTCGGCGCGATCCTGCGCTCGGCCGCGCATTTCGGGGTGGCCGCGATCCTGCAATCGCAGGATTCGACCCTGGCCGTGTCCGGCGCCGCCGCGCGCGTGGCCGAAGGTGGGGCGGAACAGGTGCCGCTGGTGCGCATGGGCGAGCGCGATGACGCACTGGCGCAATTGCGCGCCGCGGGTTTCATGCTGGCGGCGACGGTGGTCCGCGACGGCCAGGATCTTTTCGCCACGCGATTGCCGCAACGGCTGGTCTACGTGATGGGCGCCGAAGGCGAGGGCATGGATGACGCGCTCGCGCATGCCTGCGACCTGCGCCTGTCCATACCGGGAACCGGCGCGGTGGAAAGCCTCAACGTGGCCGCGGCGACCGCGGTGTTCCTGGCGCAGTGGGCCTTTGGCCGTTGAGTAGCGGCAACCAATGGATAAATTCTCCCGGTCGCATGCGTGCATGCATTGCCGCGGCCTGGGTGCTGGCTGCGGCCTATCTGGTGGCGGGGCTCGCAATGCTCTGGCTGTCGCCACGCGTGCCGTATGCCGATGCCTGGCGCTTTCTTGCGCGCTTCCAGCGAGTATCGGCGTCGTCAGGCGTGTTTACGCCCGACAACGGGCACTACGAGCTGTTGCCCAATATGGTGCGGGTGTTGGAATTGCGCTATTTCGCCGCCAACCAATCCTTGCAGATGGCGGTTTCCGTGGTGCTTCTGCTGGCCACTTGCATCGTGATATGGCGAGTGTTGTGCAGCCTTGCTTCCGCATGGCGCGCCGCCGCCGTGCTGGCGACGGCATTGGGATTGTTCTGGCTGGGCAATGTGCGTGCGCTAGGCCACGTGCATGACGCGCTGCATGTCTATTGCGTGACGCTGGCGTTGGCATTGGGCCTGCAGGCTTTGATCAATGCGCAGCGTACGAATGAGATACGAGCGGCGGTAGTGGCGGCGATTTGCGGGTGGTTTGCGGCACTGTCGTTTGGTAGCGGAATTGCGGTGTTCTCAGGCTTTGCGGCGGTGCTGATGTTGCGTGGAAGTAACGGGCGAAGCTGGTTGGTGCTTTCGGCTGGTCTGATCGCATCGTTGCTGGCCCTGGTGCTGGGACGAGCGGCCGACTCGACGATCGCGTTTGCGCCATTCGCACAAGGCGAACTTCTCCTGCGCTGGCTGGCGGGACCATTTGTGTTCGCGGGCTGGCCGTTGTTCGATCCGGCATTGGCCGCGGTTATTCCGTGGGCGGAAGTGCGGGGGCCTACCGAGGCAATGGCGCGAGCCTACGCCGGTGCATTCGGTCCGGTGATGCTGGCACGCTGGCCGCACCTGTTGGTCGGGGCGATGGGGATGGCCTGGCTGGGATTCGAAAGCTGGCGCGCATACCGCAGCAAGCAACCACCGGCCATGTTTGGCGTGGGCATGGCCTGGTTCTCACTTGCAGTTGGTGGATTGATCGTAGTTGCTCGCTACACCTACTTCGACGACTTCCCTGGTCAATTGCTCGCGTCACGTTATGTGGTGTGGTCCAGCCTGTTCTGGGCTGGCTTGGGTATGGCTGCGGTGGTCCATGCAAAACGCGCGGCCGTTGCGCTTGGTCCGGTATTGATGGTTGCTGTATTGCTGGCGCCCAGTCAGATATGGATGGCGAAACAGGGCGAGGGCTTGCGTGACATCGCGGAGCGTTCCGCCTTGGCTGCGGCAGTGGGCGTGGTGGAGGCAGGGTTGCCGCTGGGCGAAAGCATGCCTGGCGAATTGGCCGAGGCACTGCCGGGCCTGCGTCGCGCCAACGCCGCGGTTTTTGCGTGGCCGGAAGCGGGAATGCTGGGTAAGCCTGTGCCGATGGGTATACGGTACCTGACGGTCGCGCGCAACATCGAGGTAACAACAGTCGGAAACCAGATTGGCGACCGTGGCCGCCGGGTGAGCTTCGTCCTGGACGGTGTAGTTCCACCTGACGACCACCTGCTGCTGGTGGACGCCGACGGTGTGGCGCGTGGATTGGCTATGCGCGATCCGGAAGACCGTAGGCGCTGGATTGGTTGGATGTCGGGCGAAGGCGACGGTGCCGCACCGCGGATCGCATCACTACCGATACCCTGAGCGTCAATGCGCGCCTGCCGTTGCGCTTTTCGGCGCACTGCCGAAATCCCCGTCCGCTTCCGCAGCCAGATACGTGAACACCGCGTAGGCGGCGACGTTCTGGGCCAGGTCCTTCGGGTCGATCTTGTCCAGCGTGTCGTCGGCGTTGTGGTGCAGGTCGAAGTAGTGCGTGCCATCGTGGCCCAGCCATGCCCAGGCCATGCCGCGCTGGGTCAGCGGGCCGATGTCGGATTCCGGGTCGCCCTGCTTCGGCAGCCATTCAATGCCCAGCGGTGCCAGCACCTGCATGATCTGCATCAGCGCTTCGGGCTGCGCATCGCGCGCGCTGCTGTCGAAGCCGTAGATGTGGCCTGCGCCAAAGTCGCTTTCGGCGGCGATCACGTGCCTGGTCACGTCGCCGGCGTATTTGTCGGCATAGGCGCGGCCGCCCCACAGGCCCTGTTCCTCGTTGGCGAAGGCGACCACGCGGATGGTGCGTGCGGGCTTGAGCGGCTTCAGCAGCGCGCCGGTGGCCATGCTGATGGCCACGCCGGCGGCATCGTCGATCGCGCCGGTGCCGTGGTCCCAGGAATCAAGGTGGCCGCCGATCAGCACCACTTCGTGTGGATGCTTGCTGCCGGTGATTTCGCCAATCACGTTGTGCGAGGTGTATTCGCCGTCGAAACCACAGTCCAGCGCAACGCGGATGCGGGTCGGACCGAGCGCGGCCAGGCGCGCCAGCTGGTCGGCATCGGGAATCGACAACGCGGCGCTGGGGATGGGCTTCACCCCTTCGGCGAAACGGGTCATGCCGGTGTGCGCGACGCGATGGTTGTCGGTGCCGGCCGAGCGCATGACGAAGGCCAGGGCGCCCTTGGTGCTGGCCACGGACGGGCCGCGTCCGCGGATGCCGCCGCCGAAGCGATAGTCGCCGCCATCCCGTTTGCGCTGCATCTGGAAATCGACGAAGGCGATCTTGCCGGCCAGCGAGCCGGCCGGCGCGGCTTCCAATGCGGCAAGGTCGGCGAAGCGCACCGCTTCGCCTTCGATGTTGCCGCCGGGGCTGTTGCCCAGCGCGGTCAGCACGAGTTTCTGCGAGTGCGCGCCCAGCACTTCGCCATGCTCGCTGCGCCGCACCCACTTGGGAAACGTGACCGGCTCGATCCACACCTTGTCGTAGCCCAGTTGCCTGAACTTCGCTTGCGCCCATTCCACCGCGCGCGCATCGGCTTCGCTGCCAGCCAGCCGCGGGCCGACTTCTGTGGTCAGCGATTCGACCGTGTTCCAGCCGGTGTTGTCGGCCAACGCCCGTTCGCGCAAGACCGCCGCGGCTTTCAATGCGGTATCGGGAATGCGCGTTTCGCGTTCCACCGCAAGCGCTTGCTGGGAGAAGGCCAAGGCGATCAGCAAAGGCAACAGGCGCATGACGGATCCAGAAAAAAGGGAAGCCGCGAGCTTACC
>JBOHXX010000126.1:0-8795 GCA_050737675.1 Pseudoxanthomonas sp. | reverse complement strand
TGGCCAGGCCGCTCCAGTCGCGCCACTTGTCCGGGTAGCCGATCTTCGGGGTGAAGGTTTCCCATTTGGCAATCGCCTTCTTCTTGGTCTCGTCGCTCATCCACGGCAGGTTCTCGATGCGTCCCTTCAGCGCGGTGCGCAGGTTGCCGACCAGCGTTTCCATGCGCGCCTTGGAGTCCGCGGGGAAGGCGACCTTGACGTACAGCTGGCCCATCGCCTCGCCGGCCTCGCCATTGAGCGTGCCCAGCACGCGCTTCCAGCGCTGCTTGATCTCCTTCTGCCCGTACAGGGTCCTGGAGTAGAAGTTGAAATTCTCCTGCACGAACTTGTCGCTGAGGTACGGCGCGGCGCCATCGACGGCGTGGAAGCGCAGGTAGCTGCGCCACGCGGCAGGGTCGGTATCGCCCAGCATCTTGCTGACTTCCTGGTGGAACGCGGGCATCGGCAGCGAGAACATCTGCGGCGCAGCCACGTCCTGCGACTTGAAGAATTCGCTCCACGAGAAGTTCGGCGTTTGCTTGTCGGCCTGGGCCAGGCTGACCGGGTTGTAGTACAGCGAGACGTCGCGCAGGTCTTCCTCGGACAGCGAAGCCTTGGCCAGCCGGGTCTCGAAGGCGATCACGGTCTTGGCCTGTTCCGCGGCATCGGCAGCGGCCGTGCCGGTCAGCTCCAGCACCTTGGCGATGTGTGCGCGATAGGCGTCGAGCACGTCGCGTTTGTCGGCGTCGGAATAATAGGTCTTGTCCGGAAGGCCCAGGCCGCCCTGGCTGGCGTAGGCGATGTTCATCGAGGACTGCTTGAAGTCCGCCTCGGCATCGAAATCGAAGATCGGGTTGTCGCCGATGGCGGCCTGTTTGCGGATGTAGCCGGCGATCGCCGCCGTGTCGTTCAGGCCGTCGATCGCGGCCAGTTGCGGCTGGATCGGCGCGATGCCCTGGGCTTCTATCTTCGCCTCGTCCATGCCCGTGGCCCAGAAGTCGCCGATGATCTTTTCCACGCCGGTGGCGTTCTTGTCGGCAGCGGCCTGTTCGGCCAGCTGGCGCTGGATGGCGAGCGAGCGCTCGCCGAGTATTTCCGAAACGCCCCAGCTGGAACGGTCGCCGGGAATGGGATTGGCGGCCATCCACTTGCCGTTGACGTATTCGTTGAAATCGCCGCAAGCGGCCTTGCCCGGGTCCAGGTCGGTGGCGGAAAAGACGCTGGCCTTGGGCAGTTTGCCTTCGTCCAGGGTCAGCGGCTTGGCCTGCGGCTCCGCAGGCGCCGCGGCAGTCGGCGCATCGCCGGTTTTCTTGCATGCGGCCACTGTGGCGATGATCGCAAGGGACAGGGTCAGCAGTCGCGGATTCCGGGTGCTCATTGGGTGGTGCTCCTCGAGTATTCGCACGCAGGTCTTTGCATGGATGGCTGGTTCGTGATGCCTGAAACGCACAGGCCCGGATATGCCGGGCCTGTGTTCATGGCTTCATCGCGGCTGGCTTACCAGATCACGACTTTCTTGTCGTCGCCCCGGACCATCGGGTCGCCGGCCTTGCACGAGAACGCGGCGGCGAACGCGGGCATGTTGGACGGGGTGCCGATGGCGCGGAAGTTGGCTGGCGCATGCGGGTCGGTCTTCAGGCGCACGGTCAGCTCTTCCGGGGTGAAGTTTCGGCGCCACACCGTGCCCCAGTTGAGGAAGAAGCGCTGGTCGCGGGTCAGGCCGTCGGTCTTCGGATCGGGCTGGCCGTCGGTGGCCTTCTTCATCGCGTCGTAGGCGGTGTTGAGGCCGCCCAGGTCGGCGATGTTCTCGCCCAGGGTCAGCTTGCCGTTGACCTTGGTGCCGCCGGCGTCATACGCATTGAACTGGTCGACCAGCTTGCCGGTCCCGGCCTCGAAGGCCTTCTTGTCGGCTGCCGTCCACCATTCCTCGAAGTTGCCGGTCGGTCCGAAGCGCGCGCCCTGGTCGTCGTAGCCGTGGGTCATCTCGTGGCCGATCACCGCGCCGATGCCGCCGTAGTTGGCTTCATCCGGCGCGTTGGCGTCGAAGAACGGCGGTTGCAGGATCGCGGCCGGGAACACGATCTCGTTCTGCAGCGGGTTGTAATAGGCATTCACCGTCTGCGGGCTCATGCCCCATTCGGTCTTGTCGACCGGCTTGCCGATCTTGCCCAGGTTCCACTTGTAGTTGAACTCGGTGGCGGCGATGACGTTGCCGATAAAGCTGTCGCGACTGGTGGCCAGGCCGTTCCATTCGCGCCACTTGTCCGGGTAGCCGATCTTCGGGGTGAAGGTTTCCCACTTGGCGATGGCCTTCTGCTTGGTCTCGGCGCTCATCCACGACAGGTTTTCGATGCGCGCCTTCAAGGCGGTGCGCAGGTTGCCGACCAGGGTTTCCATCTTGGCCTTGGACTCGGCCGGGAAGGCGACCTTGACGTACATCTGGCCCAGGGCTTCGCCGGCCTGGCCTTCGATGGTGCCCAGCACGCGCTTCCAGCGCGGCTTGATTTCCTTCTGCCCGCGCAGGGTCTTGTTGTAGAAGTCGAAGTTCTCGTTGGCGAAGGCATCGCTCAGGTACGGCGCGGCGCCATCGACGGTGTGGAAGCGCAGGTAGCTGCGCCAGGCGGCTGCATCGGTATCGCCCAGCATCTTGCTGACTTCCTCATGGAAGACGGGGATGGCCAGGGAGAATTTCTCCTGCGGCGCCACGCCCTGCGACTTGAAGAATTCGGTCCACGAGAAGTTCGGGGTCAGTTTGTCGGCATCAGCCAGGCTGACCGGGTTGTAGTACAGCGACACGTCGCGCGAGAGTTCCTCGCTGGACTTGGAAGCCTTGGCCAGGCGGGTCTCGAAGGCGATCACGGCCTTGGCCTGTTCCGCGGCATCGGCGGCGGCCACGCCGGACAGTTCCAGCACCTTGGCGATGTGAGCCTGGTAGGCATCGAGCTTGGCCTTGTTCTCGGCCTTGATGTAGTACTCCTTGTCCGGCAGGCCGAGGCCACCCTGCGAGGCGTACGCCATGTTCATGCTGGAGTTCTTGAAGTCGGCTTCGGCGCCGAAGCCGAACAGGCCGTTCTGGCCCTTGGCCGCGCTGCTGCGCAGGTAGCCGACGATGGCGTCCTTGTCGTTCAGCGCATCGATGGCGGCCAGTTCGCCCTTGATCGGGTCGATGCCCTGGGCGTTGATCTTGGCCTCGTCCATGCCGGTGGACCACAGGTCGCCGACGATCTTCTCCACGCCGGTGGCGTTCTTGTCGGCCGCGGCCTGTTCGGCCAGCTGGTGCTGCACGCCGGTGGAGCGCTCATCCAGCATCTCGAACGCGCCCCAGCTGGTGCGGTCGCTGGGGATGGCGTTGGCAGCGAGCCACTTGCCGTTGACGTAGCCACCGAAGTCCGTGCAGGCGTTCTTGGTGGTGTCCAGGTCGGCGACCAGGAAGCGGTTGACCGGCGGCAGCTTGGATTCGTCCAGGGTCAGCTTGGCGGGTTCGGCGGTCGCTGCGGTGGCATCGGTCGCGGGCGTGGTGGCTTCTTCCTTTTTGGCGCAGCCGGCAAGCGCGGCGGTCACGGCGAGGGACAGCAACAGGATCTGGGGTTTGCGAATCACTAGGGAACTCCGGCCCGTCAGGGCATAGGACAAAGGAAGGCCCCGGACCGGGGCGTGCGCAGACTTTACGCCTGCGACCGCTGGCCTGAGGGTGTCGAAGGTAATGCCGCCGGCATGACTGTTCCTTCACAAACCGGGCTAACTCCTTGCCTGGCGGGGCTTTGATGTCAGGAGCGCGCGAGCCAGGGAGAAAGCAGTGTTGATCGGATTCGGTGGCATGGCGGACAAGGCCCGGGTGGGCTAGTGGTCAGATCCGCGCCTTTTGCAGCGGGATCCGCTTGGATGAATTGTCAGGGGGTATCCGACTTTCCGCCAGCGAGATGGAACACGACTCCGACACAGAATCCGATCATGCCTATGAAGAACGCAATCGCGGCCGAGGAAGGTTCCTGGCCAGTCAGGTAGTACACCCCAATGGCAATCCCGATCGAGATTAAAAATGGCACCGCGAAACGAGGAGCGCTCAGTACTTGTAAGAGATCAGAGATATCAACCATTGCACGGCTCCTTTTGTTGCGTAATGCCTGAATTAAGCCATGCCGAAAAGTGGGTTCGGCTTGAACGAATCGTTAGGCCCGCGGGTTGACCGCCAAGTCACCGAACTCGGGTATGCACCTTTTTATACAGAGAAATACCCATCACCAAGAGCGCTTGAAGAACTAAGCCGGCGAGCGCCAATTGAGGAACCAGGAAGCCTATCGCGAGGGAACTCAGACAGAGGACAGCCACGGCGATTTTGGAGAGGTGCGATGCCTCGGTGGCCAATACGAACCAAGCGCTTGATATCAAAGAAGCGAAGAGAGCAATTAGACCGTAAGGCATGCTTTTCCGACCTTGACCTATCTTGCGCCGCCTAACTAACTAGTTATAGACCCGCTTTCCCCCGCATGACTGAAGCTGCGGTTGCGGCCGTCCTGCTTGGCCTGGTAAAGCGCGTTGTCGGCGCGCTGGAAGATTTCTTCCACCGTCGTCTCTTCGCCGACGCGGGCGGTGTGGATGCCGATGCTTGCGGTGAAGGGCGGGGTCGATTCGGGGCAGGTCGGGCGCGTCGCCAGGTTGGCCAGGTCGACGTGGATGGTGGTGGCGATCGCGGCGGCCGATTGTGGCGTGGTCTCCGGCAGCAGCACAGCGAACTGGTCGCTGCCCAGCCGCGCCACCAGGTCGCGCGGTCGTCGTGCGCGCCCGCGCAGGATCGTCGACAGGATCCGCAACACTTCGTCGCCGGCTTGCTGGCCAAGGCTGTCGTTGAGCCGCCTGAAATGATCCACGTCCAGCAACAACAACGACAGCGGTTGGCCGCTGCGCTGCGCCTGGCGCAAGGCCTGCCCAAGTTCTTCGTCGAAACGGAGGCGGTTGGGAAGCCCGGTCAACGGATCGGACTGGGCCTGGTGGCGCGTGCGCCGCAACAGGTGCCCCAGCCACAGCAATGCACCGATCCCCAGCACCGCCAACGCCGGCATCGGCGGAAACCACGCATGGCCGAAACGCAACAGCAGGAACGAGAGCAAAAGAGCCAGCGCCGCGGCGACCGCGATCGGTTGCCAGATCTTGTGCAGCCCACGCAAGCCGAACAGCAGCAAGGGAGCAACGACCAGCAGGATCGACAACAGCAATTGCGCAGGCAGTGCCAGCGGGACGATGGCATCCCCGCGCAGCAGCATGTTCAACACGTTGGCCTGGTAATCCACCGCGGACAGGCGCGTGCCTGCAGCGTGCCCGCCCGGCACCACCAGTGGCTTGCCGATGGCTGGGGCGGTGGCGCCCACCAGGATCCAGCGTCCACGCAACTTCGAAACCGCAACGCGCCCCTTCAGCACATCGGCATAGGAAACGCGTTGGTAGCCATCCGGCGGGTCGGCATACGGCACCTGCACCTCGAAGTCGCGCACCCAGGACTGTGGCGCGACCTGTTCCGGTTCCGGATTGCGCAGGCCCGGCGGGGATGCGGTGGTCGCGTCCGGTGCTTCCAGCTGGCTCAACGCCAGCGCCAGCGACGGCCAGTGCGCGGAACCCACGCCAGCATGCAGGAACGCATCGCGGGCCACGCCATCGGCGTCCTGGCCGATGTCCACGTGCCCGAGTGCGGCGGCGGAAGCGGCGAACTCGGGGATCGGCATCAATTCCACGATCGGACCGTTGCGGTTCTCGGCTTCGGCATACACCGGCAGGATCACCTTGCCGCTCCTGTTCATGGCCTGTGCGAGCAAGGCATCGCCTTCGGGGTCGTACAAGGCTGGGTCGGACAACAGGATGTCCAGGCCAACGCCACGCACGCCGGAGGCGGTCAGGCGATTGATCAGTTCGGCATGCGTGCGTCGCGACCATGGCCAGCGTCCCAGTTCGGCCAGGCTTTTTTCGTCGATCGCCACGACCACGATGCTGTCGCCGGCGGGGCGCGAGGTGACATGGGCGACGGCATCGTAGAACCAGGTGTCGGCGCGCCAACTCAGCCCGGAGAGGACCAGCAGGGTCACCAGCGATGCTGCTGCCAGCCCGGTCAGCAGGCGGGCCTTGAATCGCGTGATCCAGGGAGGCGGGTTGTTGTTCACGGACTCAATCGAATCCATGGCGTGTTGCGGATGGCCTGGCAGGTGCGACGCGCTGCTTCCACAAGGCATGCCTGGGGAAATGGCGCGTCATGGCTCCCGGCATTGTCGACATCGGACCTGCTTCCCATACCCATTGCGTTGCCTGAGCCCCGTTCAGCCGATTATAGGAGCGCAAACGGGTCAAATGGCCTCTTTGCAGGCAGGACGGCGCTGCCGCACAGTTTTCAGGCGATGATTCGTCCATGCCGGCGAATCCAGGTCCGGGGAGCAGCGGAATGGCCAAGGCTTCGGACAAATGCGACGTGCTGCTGGTGGGCGGTGGCCATAACGGCCTGGTCTGTGCGACCTACCTGGCCAGGGCCGGCTTGAAGGTGACCGTGCTCGAGCGCCGGCATGTGGTTGGCGGCGCGGCGGTGACCGAGGAGTTCCACCCGGGTTTCCGCAATTCGGTCGCCTCCTACACGGTGTCGTTGCTGCAGCCCAAGGTCATCGCCGACCTCGACCTGCACGCACACGGATTGAAGATCGTGCAACGCAAGCGCAGCAACTTCCTGCCGCTTCCGGACAACCGTTACCTGCTCACCGGCGGCGGCGAAACCGAACAGCAAGTGGCCAAGTTCTCGCGCCGCGACGCCGAACGCCTGCCCGAATACGAGCGCCGCCTGGAAGCCATAGCCGATGTGCTGCGCGCGCTGGCGTTGCAGCCGCCGCCCAACGTCACTGACAACGGCTGGTGGAAGGCCTTGCCGGAACTGATGCGCGCCGGCCGCCTGGGCAAGCGCCTGCATGCGCTGGACGAAACCCTGCGCCAGGAATTGCTGGACCTGTTCACTATCTCGGCCGGCGAATACCTGGACCGCTGGTTCGAGAGCACGCCGATCAAGGCGGTGCTGGGCTTCGACGGCATCGTCGGCAACTACGCCAGCCCGTACACGCCGGGTTCGGCCTATGTGCTGCTGCACCATGTATTCGGCGAAGTGAACGGAGTGAAGGGAGCTTGGGGCCACGCCATCGGCGGCATGGGCGCGATCACCCAGGCCATGGCGAAAGCCGCGGTGGCCGCCGGTGTCGAGATCCGCACCGATGCGGGTGTACGTGAAGTCATCGTCGAGAACTGGCGTGCCAGCGGCGTGGTTACCGAGGCCGGCGAAACCCTGCGCGCTCGCGTGGTGGTCGCCAACGTCAATCCGAAACTGCTGTACGAACGGCTGATGTCGCCGAATGTGGTGCCTGCGCCGACCCGCGAGCGCATGGCGAATTGGCGCTGTGGCTCCGGCACCTTGCGCATGAACGTGGCGCTGTCGAAGCTGCCTGATTTCTGCGCCTTGCCGGGCGAGGGCGACCATCTCACCGCCGGCATCATCATGGCGCCGGACCTGGATTACATGGATCGCGCCTACCTGGATGCGCGCGAACATGGCTGGTCGCGCGAACCAATCGTCGAGATGCTGATTCCTTCCACCCTGGACGACACACTGGCGCCGCCGGGCCAGCATGTCGCCAGCCTGTTCTGCCAGCAGGTGCAACCGGAACTGTCCGGTGGGCGCAACTGGGACGACCACCGCGACGAAGTGGCCGACGTCATGATCGCGACGGTGGAGAAATATGCGCCGGGCTTCAGCGCTTTGATTGTGGGCCGGCAGGTGCTGACGCCGCTGGACCTGGAGCGCACCTTTGGCCTGATCGGCGGCGATATCTTCCACGGCGCGTTGTCGCTCAACCAGTTGTTCAGCGCACGCCCGATGGTCGGGCAAGCGGATTACCGCGGCGCCATGCCGGGGCTTTATCTTTGCGGCGCAGGCACCCACCCCGGCGGTGGCGTCACCGGTGCGCCGGGGCATAACGCGGCGAAGGTGATCATCTCCGACTTGTGTTGATGGCATCCTCAATGTAATGAATGCAGGAGCGACGCAAGTCGCGGTGCTTGTACGTCGATAGAGTCATCGCGACTTGCGTCGCTCCTACATCGGGCAGCACGCTGGTACCCGGCCTTCGACATAAGGAAGCGAAGGACGTATTGGCCGATTTTCAGAATTCCCCTGGCTGCAAGGATGGACCCATGTCACTGATGGCAACGCTGTTCCTCTCGTTCTCGCTGCTGCTTTCAGACGCTGCCGCCTCTGCCCCGACAACCGCGCTCTACACCGATCCCGATCCTGCCGCCAGCTACCTGGTGATTGCTCCCGGCAGGCGCGTCGCCTACAGGAAAATGATCAACGCCGCGATCCAGAAGAACCCCCATAACAGCGTCGCCTTGTCGCATCGCGCTTATCTCTTCGCGGATGGCGACGATCCGGTGCGCGCCAAGCGCGATTTCGACGCGGCACTCGAATACGCCGGGCAGGACGATAGCTTCCGGCGCAATGTGCTGTGGTCGCGCGGCTGGGTGAACTACGACCTTGGATCGGTCGATGTCGCGTTGGCGGACTGGGGCAGGGCCGAGCAGTTGCATGGCGGCCATCCCTATTGGGTCACCTACACGTATGCGCTGGCCTACTGGACGATGGACTCCAGGGAGCTTGCGCTGCAGTGGTTCGATGCAACGGTGCGCGCCATCCCCGAGTGGGGACAGGATTCGGGATTCGAGCGAAAAATAAAGTACTGGCGGCCACACCAGCAGGCACGGATGCGCGCGTTGTTCGCGGAATGGAGAAGCCGGCATCCGAT
>JBOHXX010000125.1:0-8833 GCA_050737675.1 Pseudoxanthomonas sp. | reverse complement strand
CGACGCGGCATTGCCGAATAAATCCGTCCTGCTGGCGGAATTGCAGATCCGCGCAGACGATTCGCCGCTGCGCCTCAATGGCAGCGGCCTGGTGGTCCTCAACCCGCCCTGGCAATTCGACCAGCAGATCGCGCCGGCATTGCCTCTGTTGAAGAAGGCGATGGGCGAAGCCGGGGCGATGACCCGGCTGGAGTGGCTGAAGACCGAGTAGGGGCGCCATCGGCTGCCAGCAATGCATATGCGAGAATCACGCCTCTCCCATTCACCACGCTGACGCCCCCACATGGCCGGATCCAGCCTTTTCGCCCTGATCGACGATATCGCCACCCTGCTGGACGACGTGTCGTTGATGACCAAGGTCGCCGCGAAGAAGACCGCCGGCGTGCTCGGCGACGACCTGGCACTCAATGCGCAGCAGGTCACCGGCGTCAACGCCGATCGCGAACTGCCGGTGGTATGGGCGGTGGCCAAGGGTTCGCTGGTCAACAAGGCCATCCTGGTGCCTGCGGCACTGGCAATCAGCGCGCTGGAAACCTGGCTGCATGGCCGCGGCTACAACATCCCGCTGGTAACGCCGCTGATGATGCTGGGCGGCGCCTTCCTGTGCTTCGAGGGCGTGGAGAAACTGGCGCACAAGTTCCTGCATGGCAAGGACGAAGACGGCAAGCACCACGCCGAACTGGTGCAGGCCGTGCAGGACGAGAAAGTGGACATGGTGGCGTTCGAGAAAGACAAGATCGGCGGCGCCATCCGCACCGACTTCATCCTGTCGGCCGAGATCATCGTCATCTCGCTGGGCACGCTGGTCGGGCGCACCTTCGTGGAGCAGTTGCTGACCCTGGTGGCCATCGCCCTGGTCATGACCATCGGCGTGTACGGGCTGGTCGCGGGCATCGTGAAGCTGGACGACGCCGGCCTGGCGCTGAACCGCGACGGTGGCGATGGCGGCTGGGCACGTTTCAAACGCAGCCTCGGCACCGGCATCCTGCGCAGCGCGCCCTGGCTGATGAAATTCCTGTCCATCGCCGGCACCGCGGCGATGTTCCTGGTCGGCGGTGGGATCCTGGTCCACGCCGTGCCCCTGCTTCATCACTTCATCGAGCCCTACGCGCATGGCACGGCCGGCACGCTGGCATCCATGTTGTTCAACGCCGTGGTCGGCATCCTGATCGGCATCATCGTATTGCTGGTGGTCAAGCTGGTGTCGCGCCTGCGCAAGCCCGGGACACGGCCTGGGGGCTGAATCGATGCATTACCCGACATTCCCCCCAGTGCCCACTGTCACTCCCCGCAAACCGGCTTTCATGCGAGCATGAATTCATGACCGGCCATAAACGACTTCCCCCCTGGCATGAACACTTCCGGCTGCCCAACGGCCGCGAGCTGCTGATCCGCCCGATCCGCCCCGAGGATGCCGATCCCATCCAGGGCGCGTTCCCGTTGCTGGGCCCGGAGGAAGTGCGGCATCGCTTCCTGTACACCCTGAAGGAACTGACCCCGGAGATGGCCTACCGCCTGTGCCATCCCGACCCGAAGACCGAGTTCGCCCTGGTCGCCGCGGAAAACCTGCCGCCCGGCGAGGCCCTGGTCGGCGCGGTGGCGCGGACCTCGATCGTCCCGCGTACCCGTGATGCCGAATTCGCCATCCTGGTCAGCCATTTCGTCGCCGGCCAGGGTCTGGGCCGCCAGCTGATGCGCAAGCTGGTGAAGTGGGCCCGGACCAAGAAGCTGGACCGTCTGTACGGCGACGTGCTGGACCACAACCACCCCATGCTGCAGCTGGCCCAGTCTCTGAACTTCAAGCGCATGCGCGAAGACGACACCCCCGGCCTGGTGCGGATGGTGCTGGACCTCAACGAGTCCTGACGGTGGGAGCCGTGGGAGCGGCGTAAGCCGCGATGCGGCTTCCCCTGCTGAGCAAGGGATTAGCCAAAACCGCTGCTATCAGCCTCCTCCCTTGTGCGCAGCGCTGGGGAGGATTGAGCAGGGGTGCTTTTGCCGTTGCTTGCTTTTTCGATATCTCCGTAAGAGCGCCCCATGGGCGCTCCTGCAGGGGGTCACCCTGCTGACATCCCCTGACCCACCCGCAAGCTAAACTGCACGCCCCTTCCCGCGCTGGGTGCAACCGCATCCGGCGCTGCTGCTGTTTTGCGTGCCGATGACTTCCGACCTGAAATCCCCGCGTTTCCCCCTCCCGCCCTTGCCCAAGGGCAAGCACCTGCGCGCCTGGTGGCGTGCCCCGGCTTCGCCCACGGCGCTGGCCTGGTTCATCGCCCGCGCGGCCGAGGCCCATGACGGTCCGCTGCTGGCGGTCGCCCGCGACACCCACGGCGCCCACCAGCTGGAATCCGACCTGCAGACCCTGCTCGGCGCGGATTCCGATTTGCCGGTGTTCCCGTTCCCCGACTGGGAAACCCTGGCCTATGACCGCTTCAGTCCGCATCCGGACATCATTTCCCAACGCCTGGCGGCCCTGCATACGCTGCCCACGCTGAAACGCGGCATCGTGGTGGTCCCGGTGCAGACGCTGATGCAGCGCCTGCCACCGCTGCGCTACGTGATCGGCGGCAGCTTCGACCTGCGCGTCGGCCAGAAACTCGACTTCGACCAGGAAAAACGCCGCCTGGAAGCGGCCAGTTACCGTAACGTGCCGCAGGTGCTGGACCCGGGCGACTTCGCCATCCGTGGCGGTTTGCTGGACGTGTATCCGATGGGCGCCGAGGCGCCGCTGCGGATCGAGTTGCTGGACGACACGATCGACTCGATCCGCGCCTTCGATCCGGAAACCCAGCGCTCGCTGGAAAAAATAGAAGTGGTGAAGATGCTGCCCGGGCGCGAGGTGCCGCTGGACGACCTGGCGGTGCAACGTGCACTGGATGCGCTGCGCGAACGCTTCGATGTGGATACCCGGCGTAGTTCGCTGTACCAGGACCTCAAGTCGGGCATCGCGCCCGCGGGCGTCGAGTACTACCTGCCGTTGTTCTTCGAACAGACCGCGACGCTGTTCGATTACCTCGACGACAACGCGATGCCGCTGATCGCCGAAGGCGCCCATGAAGCCGCCGAAGCCTTCTGGGCCCAGACCGGCAACCGCTACGAGCAGCGCCGCCACGACCTCGAGCGTCCGTTGTTGCCGCCCGACGAGCTGTACCTGCCGCCGGATGCGTTGCGCGAACGCCTCAACCGCAACGCACGCATCGAAGTCTGTGGACCCGATCATCCGCGGCGCGAGGAGGCGCAGGCACTGGGCGAGCAACCGGTGCCGGTGTTGCCGCTGGCAGCCAAGGATGTCGAGCCCGCCGCTGCGGTGAAGTCGTTCCTGTCGAGTTACCCGGGACGGGTGATGGTGGCGGCTGATTCGCCGGGTCGCCGCGAAGCGTTGATGGAAGTGATGCAGGCGGCGGGATTGGTGCCCCCCGTCGTCGCCGGCTTCGCCGAATTTCTTTCGGATCCGTCCACGACGGCAGGCCCGCGCTTCGCCATCGCAGTCGCCCCATTCGAAGACGGCTTCGCCCTCGACCATCCACAGATCGCGATCCTCACCGAGCGCCAGCTGTTCCCCGAACGCGCCACCCAACCGCATCGGCGCCGGCGCACGGGGCGCGAACCCGAAGCTATCATCCGCGACCTGGGCGAACTGAGCGAAGGCGCGCCGATCGTCCACGAGGACCACGGCGTCGGCCGTTATCGCGGCCTGGTCGTGCTGGAAGCCGGTGGCACCCCCGGTGAATACCTGGAAATCGAATACGCCAAGGGCGACCGCCTGTACGTGCCGGTCGCGCAGCTGCACCTGATCAGCCGCTATTCCGGCGCGTCGGTGGAAACCGCGCCGCTGCATTCATTGGGTGGCGAAGCCTGGACCAAAGCCAAGCGTAAGGCCGCGGAAAAAGTCCGCGACGTGGCCGCGGAACTGCTCGAGATCCAGGCCCGTCGACAAGCGCGCGCCGGGCTCGCACTGCACCTGGACCGGGCGATGTACGAACCGTTCGCCGCCGGCTTTCCGTTCGAGGAAACCCCCGACCAACACCATGCGATCGAAGCGGTGCTGCGCGACCTGCAGTCGGCCCAGCCGATGGACCGCGTGGTCTGCGGCGATGTCGGCTTCGGCAAGACCGAGGTCGCGGTGCGCGCCGCATTCGCCGCGGCCAGCGCCGGCAAGCAGGTCGCGGTGCTGGTGCCGACCACGCTGCTGGCCGAACAGCATTACCGCAACTTCCGCGACCGTTTCGCCGACTGGCCGTTGAAGGTCGAAGTGCTGTCGCGCTTCAAGAGCGCCAAGGAGATCAAGGCCGAGCTGGAGAAAGTCACCGAAGGCACGCTGGACGTGATCGTCGGCACCCATCGCCTGTTGCAGGCGGACGTGAAGTTCAAGGACCTGGGCCTGGTGATCGTGGACGAGGAACAGCGCTTCGGCGTGCGCCAGAAGGAAGCGCTGAAGGCGCTGCGCGCGAATGTGCATCTGTTGACGCTGACGGCGACGCCGATTCCGCGCACGCTCAACATGGCCATGGCCGGCCTGCGCGACCTGTCCATCATCGCCACCCCGCCGCCGAACCGGCTCGCGGTACAGACTTTCATCACACCGTGGGACGGACCGCTGCTGCGCGAATCGTTCCAGCGCGAACTGGCCCGTGGCGGCCAGGTGTATTTCCTGCACAACGACGTGGAAAGCATCGGCCGCATGCGCAACGATCTGCAACAGCTGGTGCCCGAGGCGCGCATCGGCGTGGCCCATGGGCAGATGCCGGAGCGCGAGCTGGAACAGGTGATGCTGGATTTCCAGAAGCAGCGCTTCAACGTGCTGCTGTGCACGACGATCATCGAATCGGGCATCGATATCCCCAACGCCAACACCATCGTCATCAACCGCGCCGACCGTTTCGGCCTGGCCCAGCTGCACCAACTGCGCGGCCGCGTCGGCCGTTCCCATCATCGCGCCTATGCGTATCTCGTGATCCCCGACAAACGCAGCATGACCGGCGACGCGCAACGCCGCCTGGATGCGATCGCGGCGATGGACGAACTGGGCGCCGGCTTCACTTTGGCCACGCACGATCTCGAGATCCGCGGCGCCGGCGAATTGCTTGGCGAAGACCAGAGCGGGCAGATGGCCGAGATCGGCTTCAGCCTGTACACCGAGCTGCTGGAACGCGCGGTGCGCTCGATCCGCCTGGGCAAGCTGCCCGACCTGGACGCCGGCACCGCCCACGGTGCCGAAGTCGAACTGCACCTGCCGTCGCTGATCCCGCACGACTACCTGCCCGACGTGCACACCCGCCTGACCCTGTACAAGCGTGTGAGCAGTGCGCAGGACACCGATGAACTGCGCGACCTGCAGGTGGAAATGATCGACCGCTTCGGCCTGCTGCCCGATCCGGCCAAGCACCTGTTCGCCATCGCCGAACTCAAGCTCGCCGCCACCGCGTTGGGCATCCGCAAGCTGGACCTGGGCGAGAACGGCGGGCGCATCGTGTTCGAATCGCAGCCCAACATCGACCCGATGTCGGTGATCCAGATGATCCAGAAACAACCGAAGCTCTACGCGATGGACGGATCGGACAAGCTGCGGATCAAGCTACCACTGCCGGAACCGGCGGACCGCTTCAACGCGGCGCGCGGGCTGCTGGCGGCGCTGGCCAAATCCTGACCCGAGCGGCACTTATTTGCGCACTGTTATAGAGCGATTCCCGCCTGCGCGGGAATGACGTGGTCTAATCGCCCCAGCACCGGATTCGAACGAGGTCGCCATGGATAGCGCATCGCTGCTCTGGGGCCTGCTGTTCGGATCGATCGGCTTCGGCTTCTTCCTGTATGGAAAGAACCAGAAAGCGCTGGTGCCTGCGCTGTGCGGCGTGGTCCTGATGATCTTCCCGTACTTCATCTCCAGCACGCTGTTGATGGTGGCTATCGGCGTGGTGCTGATCGCCATTCCGTACTTCGTCCGGTTTTGACTGCGCGCCGGTACCAGCCTGTCCTCTACCGATGCCGACAGACGTTCACTCCTGTATCTTCCCCGCCCGGCGATCTCCCATGGCACAGTTCAGCGTCAATGCGCACCGCTTCGATCCCTACAAGAACTTCAAGTTCAGGGTCAAATGGGACAACCGCTACGTAGCAGGCATCAGCAGGATCAGCGCCTTGAAGCGCAGCACCGAAGTCATCGAACACCGTGAGGGTGGCGACCCCGGCAGCAAACGCAAGTCACCGGGCAAGACCGAGTTCGCGGCGATCACGCTGGAACGCGGCATCAGCCACGACAGCGAATTCGAACAATGGGCCAACAAGGTCTGGAACCATGGCAGCGTGTCGGGATCGGAGGTATCGCTGAAGGATTTCCGCAAGGACGTCGTCATCGAGCTGTACAACGAAGCCGGCCAGCTGGCCATTGCCTACCGCATATTCCGCTGCTGGGTGTCCGAGTACCAGGCATTGCCCGAACTGGATGCGAACAACGACGCAGTCGCCTTCCAGACCATCACCCTGCAGAACGAGGGCTGGGAGCGTGATTACGAAGTGGTTGAACCGGCCGAACCCGGCTATCGTGAACCCGCCTGATCCCGCCGGCCTGGAGAACAAAAATGCGCCGCACTCCGACCGCCCTCCTGCTTGCCGTCGTCTCGCTGTTTTCCGTCAATGCCGCCGCCGTGACCCAGGTCGAGGCCGACAAGATCGCCGCACGCTACCTGGCCCGACAACCTGCGGAAGAAGTGAGCAACGACCCGACCAAGATCGTCATCGCGGACCTGGACGGTGATGCAGAACCGGAGATCGTGCTGTGGTGGACGCGCATGGGCCCCACGTTCGCTTCGTCCGACCTCACCGTGTTCGCGGATAACGGCAAGGGCTTCGTGGCGGCCGGCAGCGAAAACCTGATGGGCAATGTCGAGGACATGACGGTTGCCAAGGGCATGATCAGCGTGGTCTCGAAGATGCCTGCACCGGGCGACCCGCGCTGCTGCCCCTCGTCGGTGAAGAACACCCGCTTCGTGTGGCGCGCCGGCAAACTCACCCAGTCGAAATGATCGTGCAGCCCAAGAATGGTGGCACAGCTGCAAGCGCGATCCGTGATTCGCGAGCATATCGCATGGCTTTCATGCTGTTCGCCTTCGCAGCATCCATGCTTTCCGCCTGCACCACTGCCAGGCCGGCCGAAAGCCTTGCCGCAACGACGACCTTCGTTGTCGTGCGCCATGCCGAAAAAAATACGGATGATGCGAAGGATCCTTCGCTGAGTGAGGCCGGCAGGTTGCGCGCGAAAAACCTCGCGCGGTTACTGGCGGATGTGCCGTTGAGCGCCGTCTATGCCACCGGCTTCCGGCGCACGCAACAGACTGCGCAACCCGCCGCCGATGCGCACGGCATCGAGATCACGATCTACGACGCGAAAATTCCGGCCACGGCACTCGCATCGCAATTGCGCGCGACCCATGCGAACGGCACGGTGCTGGTAGTGGGACATAGCAATACCGTGCCCGAGATCGTGGCGGCGCTTTCGGGACGGCCGGTTGACGCGATGTCCGACGACCAGTACGACCTGGTCTACAGGGTCGGCACCGGACCCGACGGCAAGACCACGCTGAGCCGGGACCGGTACTGAGCTGCCAGCTGGCCTGCAGCTTTCAGAGCCTTTCTGATTGTCATTCCCGCGAAAGCGGGAACCCGGCGACTTGCAGTCCTTGAAAGCAAAGGCGCTGGGTTCCCGCTTTTGTGGGAACAGCGATCTTCTTTTAGCTTCTTGGAGACTCCCACGCGTTTTGGAGAACACGGTGTTTTCCTACAGCATGGCTCGCTCAATCCCGATTGAGTGCTGCCTCGCACGATCGTAGGCTTGGACCAGGCGCAAGGCATGCGCCTTTCGTTGACCCAAGCTCAAGGATCGAGAACATGAACCTCCGCATCTTCTTGCTGCTGTTGCTGTCGTGCATGCTGTCACTGCCATCGCACGCAACCGAAGCCAACCTGCCCCGGTTGATGCTGGCCACGACTTATCACGATGGCCTCGATGTTTCAGACTACTGGGTCAGTGAAAAACTCGACGGCGTACGTGGACGCTGGGATGGACAACGCCTGATTACCCGCTCCGGACTGCCGATCATCCCGCCACGATGGTTCACCGCCGGCTGGCCCGAAACAGCGATGGATGGCGAACTCTGGATCGGGCGCGGACGCTTCGACGAAGTCAGCGGCCTGGTGCGCGCCGGACCGGCTGATGATCGCGCCTGGCGCAAGGTGCGCTTCATGGTCTTCGACCTGCCTGCCCATGGCGGCACGTTCGAGGCCCGGGTCATGCGCATGCGTACGCTGCTGCCCGCAACCGGCATCGCCTGGCTGCAACCGGTCGCCCAGTCCCGTCTTGGCAACGCCACGGAACTCGAGGCGCGATTGAAGCAGGTCGACGCCGGTGGTGGCGAAGGCCTGGTCCTGCATCGGCGCGGGGCGCTTTACCGGGTCGGTCGCAGCGATGACCTGATCAAGTACAAGCCCTACGACGATGCCGAAGCGCGTGTCGTCGCGCATGCTCCGGGGAAAGGGAAATACGCTGGCATGCTCGGCGCCCTGGTGATGAAGTTGCCCGATGGCAGGCAGTTCCGGCTGGGCTCCGGCCTCAGCGACGCGCAACGCGCCAACCCACCGCCGATCGGCAGCCTGGTGACTTATCGCTACAACGGATTGACCAGCAAGGGTTTGCCGCGTTTCGCGCGATTCCAGCGCATTCGCGTGGATCCGCCGCCACCGGATCCCCAATAGACCCACCATTGCGCGTGGGAGCGGCGTCCCCGCCGCGAGTTCTTGATGTTCCTTCCAGGAAAACAAAGGGCTCGCGGCGGGACGC
>JBOHXX010000124.1:0-8835 GCA_050737675.1 Pseudoxanthomonas sp. | reverse complement strand
GTCCAGGAACGCGCCGAAGGCGGAGAACTGGTTGTAGCGACGGGCGATCCAGCCATCCAGCCAGTCGGTCAGCGCGGCCAGCACGAACACGAACACCGCGGCGAAATTGGTCCACGCATAAGGCAGGTAGAACACCGCGACCAGCACCGGGATCAGCACGATCCTCAGCAGGGTCAGCCAGGTGGGAATGGTCAACTTCATCGCGTGCGTTACTCGTTTCCTGCCACGGTAGGCGCCGCAACAGGCGCCAGCCCATGCAGGTTAGCGTAGATACGCCCGGCAAGCGCGGCATTGATCCCTTCCACGCGCGCGATTTCGTCGATTCCCGCCGCCTTCAAGCCCGCCAGTCCGCCGAAATGCTTGAGCAGGCTGGCGCGGCGGCGCGGACCGATGCCGGCGATGTCCTCCAGCCTGCTGGTCATGCGCGCCTTCTGGCGTTTGCCGCGATGGCCGGTGATAGCGAAACGATGGGCCTCGTCACGCACCTGCTGGACCAGTTGCAGCGCCGGCGAAGCGGCGCCGGGGTTCACTTCGCGGCCGTCGGCCAGGATCAGGGTCTCGTGGCCGGCCCGTCGCTCCACGCCCTTGGCTACGCCGACCAGGACCACACCCTCCACGCCCAGTTCGGCCAGCGCGTCGCGGGCCTGGGTCAGCTGGCCGGCGCCGCCATCGATCAGCAGTACTTCCGGCAACACCCCGCCCTCCTCCATTCCGCGCCGGAAACGGCGTTCGATCGCCTGGCGCATCGCCGCGTAGTCGTCGCCCGGTTCGATCCCGGTGATGTTGTAGCGACGGTATTGCCCGCGCACCGGCCCATTTGCATCGAAAACCACGCAAGAAGCCACCGTCGCCTCGCCCATGGTGTGGCTGATGTCGAAGCATTCGATGCGTTTGGCCGGTTCGGACAGGCCGAGCAGGTCACGCAGGGCCTCGCCGCGCAGCTGCTGCGCGTTGCGGCTGGACAATTCGCTGGCCAGGGTGATCTCGGCGTTGCGCGTGGCCAGTTGCAGGTAGCCGGCACGTTCGCCGCGCACGCTCCACTTCAACTGCACCTTGCGTTCGGCGGCGGCGGACAATGCGGTCTCGATCAGCGCCGCGTCGGGGATCTCGCGATCCAGCACGATTTCCTGCGGCGGGGTCTGTTCGGCGTAATACTGGGAAACGAAAGCCGCCAGCACTTCGGCGGCGCTGTCCTCGCCATTGGTCCTGGGAAAGAAGGCACGCGTGCCCAGGTTGCGGCCGTCGCGGAATGCCAGCAACAGGACGCAGGCGCCGGTGCCCTGCATGGCGCAGGCCAGCACGTCCAGGTCGGCGGCGCGCCCGTCCACATACTGGCGGGACTGCATGCTGCGCAGCGAGCCGATCAGGTCGCGCAGGCGCGCGGCCTGTTCGAAATCCAGGCGTGCGCTGGCCGCTTCCATCGACGCGCCGAGCTCGCTGGTCAGTTCATCGCTGCGACCGTCCAGGAACAATGCGGCACGACGCACCGAATCGGCGTAGTCCGGCACCGGCACCAGGCCCACGCACGGTGCGCTGCAGCGTCCGATCTGGTGCTGCAGGCACGGTCGGGTGCGGTTGCGGAACACGCTGTCCTCGCAATTGCGGATCTTGAACAGCTTCTGCATCAGGTTGAGCGTGTCGCGCACCGCGCCCACGCCCGGGTACGGACCGAAATAGCGGGCCGCCACCGCACGCGGCCCGCGATGCATGGCGATGCGCGGCCACTGCTCGGTGGTCAGCATCACGTAGGGGTAGCTCTTGTCGTCGCGCAGGGAGACGTTGTAGCGCGGGCCGAGCGACTTGATCAGCTGGTTTTCCAGCAGCAGCGCTTCGCCCTCGGTACGGGTCACTGTCACGTCCATGCGCGCCACCTGGGCCAGCATGGCGTGGATGCGCGGGGTCTTGGGACTGTTGCTGAAATAACTGGACACGCGCTTGCGCAAGGCGCCCGCCTTGCCCACGTACAGCAGGCTGTCGTCGGCGGCATACATGCGATACACGCCCGGCGCGGTGCTCAACCCCGTCGCGTATTCCTTGCCATCGAACCTGCCCGCCACGCCCGCGCCCGTCACTCGTCGATTGCGACCCGGCCCAGCTCACCGGTGGCGGGGTCGAAGCGCAGCACCGCATGCGCGTCGGTCTCGGCGATCCACACGGCGCCGGCTGCGACCGAAAGCCCGGCCACGCCGTGCAGGCGTCGCGGCAGCGGAACCGTGGAAACTTCGCCCCCGCCCAGGCGCAGCGTGCGCAACTTGCCGTTGCCGCTGTCGGCGATCCACAGCAGCGGCGCATCGGGACTGAGCGCGATCGCCCGCGGGTTCTGCAGGCGTGCTTGTTCACGCGGGCCATCGGCATCGCCGAATTCCCAGGCGCCCTGCCCCAGCAGCGTCTGCACCGTGTTGTTGCGCAACTGCAGCGAACGCACCGCCGAACCCAGCGCATCGCAGACATACAGCACCTGCTGCACGCCGGCCAGCGCCGTTGGCTGGGCGAACGCCGCCATGGAGCCGCTACCGTCGCGTACTTCGAGCTGGCCGGAACCAGCGCGACAGGTCAGCTCGCCACGACCCAGTCCGTAGCTCCAGATGCGGTTGTCGCCAGCCAGGGCCAGGTGCACTTCGTTGTCGGTCGCGAACACGGCCTGCGGCTGGTTCAGGGCGATATCGCGCGCTGAAGACACGATGCCTTCGACCGGTTCCCCAGCGCGGCCGTTGCCGCAAATGGTGTCCACGCGGCCGCTGCGCAGCATGATCCTGCGCAAGGCATGGTTGCCGGTATCGGCCACGTACAGCACGTCGCGGACCAGGGCCAGCCCATGCGGGCGCCGGAATGCGGCTTGCTCCAGGTCGCCATCGATGAAATCGGCGGTGCCCATGCCGAACTGGCGCAGCACGCGCCCGGCATGGTTGCATTCAAGGATCCGGTGATGGCCGCTGTCGGCCACGTACAGGCGGTCTTCGGTCGCCACGATGCCGCCGGGGAAACGCAACGGCAGGCGCGGCTCGGCACTGGTTTCGACGAACGCGCGCGAGTCGTCATCGTGGGGCATCGGCAGCGCGTCGCACAACGCCGCCAGTGGTCGCTCCAGCTCGGCCATCGAATCCAGGCCGGTTATGCGTTCGCGGACCTGGCCATTGGCGTCGATCAGCAGCACCGTCGGCCAGGCCTCGATGCCGAAACGCTGCCAAACCTGCCAGTCGACGTCGTGCAGGATGGGGAAGGTCACGCCCTGGCGGCGCAACTGTTTCAACACATATTGCGGATCGCGCTCGCAATCGAAGCGCGGCACGTGCACGGCCAGCGGCTGCAGGCGTCCCGGATAACGGGTGTGCAACTGGGCCACGTCGCGTAGGCGCTGCCAGGACCAGGCCGATGCCCCGTTGACGAAGACCAGTGCCACCACCCGTCCGCGCTGCTCATGCAGCGAGCTTGCGGGGGCGTTGAGCCATTGCAGGTTGCCTGGGAGTTCAGGGGCGGGATAGGTACTCATCGGTCTTTCGATTATGCCGGAGTCTCACTGCGCGCACAGTCGGGCCACAACCGCCTGTGCCGCCGAATCGACCAGTCGCCAAGTGTGCTCGAACCCAGCCGGGCCGCCGGTATAGGGATCGGGAATGGCGCCGCTACCCACGATGCCGGCCCATTCCATCAGCAAGGCGACCTTGTCGCGTGCAGTCGCCGGCGCCTGTCCGGTGACATCGCGCAGGTTCTCGCGATCGGCACACAGCAACCAGTCGAACTCCGAATAATCCTGTTTACGCAGCTGCCGCGCGCGGAGCATGGAAATATCCACGCCGTGCCCACGTGCGCAAGTGATGGCGCGTGGATCAGGCGGTTGCCCGGCATGCCAGCCGCCCGTTCCTGCCGAATCAATCTGCACACGACCGGCGAGCGATGAAGCAGCGATGCGCGCTGACAGCGCGCCTTCGGCCATGGGCGAACGGCAGATATTACCCAGGCAGACGACCAGCAGCTTCAACCGGCACCGGTGGCAAGATGGGCCTCGGCGCGGGCCAGGTCCTCCGGCGTATCCACACCCGGCGGAAACGGTTCGGGAGTGAGCGCAACGGCGATGCGGAAACCCGCTTCCAGCACGCGCAGCTGTTCCAGCGATTCGATCCGTTCCAGCCTGCCGGGCGGCATCTTCGCGAACCGGCGCAGGAACCCGGCGCGGTAGGCGTAGATGCCGATATGGCGCAGGCATTCGTCCGGCACCAGCTCGCGGTGATCGCTGGCGAAGGCATCGCGATGCCAGGGAATCGGCGCGCGGCTGAAATACAGCGCATCGCCGCGTTCATTGCGGACCAGCTTGACCGCGTTGGGATCGAACAGGATTTCCGGGTCGTCGATCTGTGCAGCCAGCGTGGCCATGTCGGCGCCGCTTGCGGCCAAGATCTCGGCCACAGCACGGATGCCTGCTGCCGGCGCGAACGGCTCGTCGCCCTGCAGGTTCACCACCAGCGTGTCGTCGGACCAGCCGGCGATATCCGCGCATTCGGCCAGGCGATCGCTGCCCGATACGTGCGCAGCGGAGGTCATGGCCACGCGCACGCCGGTTTCATGCAAGGCTTCGACGATGCGCGGGTCGTCGGCCGCGACCCAGACCTCGCGCGCACCCGCCGCCAGCGCGCGGCGGGCGACATGCACCACCAGCGGTTCGCCGCCCAGCGCACGCAACGGCTTGCCCGGCAATCGCGTGGCGGCGTAGCGGGCGGGAATGGCGACTACGAAATCGACGCTCATGCGCTTTTCCCCACCTGCCGTGGCAATTTTTCCAGCAGCGCGACCCAGAACGCTTCCGGCAGCTCCGCGGTCACCGGCACGCTGTAATGCCATTCGTTGGCGAAGGCCGCGCATTTGACCGCGTCCTTCTCGGTCATCAGTACGGGCAACTCGCTGCCGAACTCGAAATCCGCGGCCACGTAGCGATGATGGTCGGCGAAGGCATGCGGGACCACGCCGATCGCCAGGCTGCGCAGCATCCCGAAGAACCGCTGCGGATTGCCGATGCCGGCGACCGCATGCACGCGGTGCCCGCCGAAGGAAGCCAGCGGACGGCTGCGTCCGCCGCGCATCGGCACTGCGCAATCGGCCCGCAACTGCATGGGCCACTCGCCGAAGCTGGCATCGCCGCCGTTGACCACGCGGAAATCGCACTCGGCGCCGCGTTCCGGCGGCTCGCGCAAGGGACCCGCAGGCAACAACCGACCATTGCCGTAACGGCGACGGCCATCGATGACCTCGATTTCCACATCACGACGCAGGCGGTAGTGCTGCAGGCCGTCGTCGCAGACGATCACATCGCAGCCAGCTGCGATCAGTTCGCGGGCCGCCGCGGACCGGTCCCGATCCACCCGCACCTGCACGTCGGCGCGGCGCGCGATCAGCACGGGCTCGTCGCCGCCCTGCGCAGGCGGCGTATCAGCGCTGACCCAGGCGGCCCTGGACTCATCGCTGCGTCCATATCCGCGGCTGGCGACGCCCGGCTTCCATCCTGCATCACGCAGGCGTTGCACGACTGCGATGGTCAGTGGCGTCTTGCCGGTGCCGCCCACCGAGACATTGCCGATCACGATCACCGGCACCGGCAGCTTGTGGCTGCGTAACACACCCTTGCGGAACAACTTGCGGCGCAGGGAAACAGCCGCGCCATACAACGCGGCCAACAAACGTGCGGGCCATGGCGTTGTCGCCTCGCCGTACCAGTATGCGGGGGTCTTGTCTTGCAGTTTGCTCACACTGCTTCCCGGAACTGCATGCCATGCAGGTGCGCATAAAGTCCATCCTGGGCCAGCAACTGGGCATGGGTACCCTGCTCCACCAGCTTGCCCTGGTCCAGGACCAGCACCTGGTCGGCGTGTTCGATGGTGGACAGCCGGTGGGCAATGACCAAAGTGGTGCGGTCCGGCATCAAGTGGTTGAGCGCGTCCTGCACCAGCCGCTCGGACTCGGTGTCCAGGGCCGCGGTGGCTTCGTCCAGGATCAGGATCGGTGCGTCTTTCAACATTGCCCGGGCGATGGCGATGCGCTGGCGCTGGCCGCCGGACAGGCGCCCGCCCTTGCTGCCGATCGAGGATTGCATGCCCTCGCTCAGGCGTTCGACGAACTCGGTGGCGTTGGCCCCGTCCAATGCACGGCGTATGTCTTCATCCGAAGCATTTTCCATTTCCCCGTAGGCGACATTGGCGGCGACGGTATGGTCGAAAAGCATCACCTGCTGCCCGACCAGGGCCACCTGCCGGCGCAGGTCGGCAAGCCGGTAATCACCCAGCGGATGGCCATCCAGGGTGACCACCCCCCTTTCCGGCTCGTAGAAGCGCGGAATGAGCTTGATCAACGTGGACTTGCCGCTGCCCGAACGGCCGACGATGGCGGTGACCGTGCCTGGCCGGGCCACGAAACTGATGTCGTGCAGCGCTGACTGGGTCTGCCCCGGATAGCGCGCGTCCACTGCCTTGAATTCCAGCAGGCCCTTGGCCCAGCCCAGCGTGCGCGTGCCGGTGTCGACCTCGTCCTCGGCATCGAGCACGAAGAACAGGCGCTCGGCCGAAGCCACGCCCTTCTGCAGCATGTTCTGCACGTTGGTCAGTTGCTTGAGCGCGGGGATGATCGCCATCATCGACAGCATCAAGGCGACGAAACCGCCCGCGCTGAGCCGGTCGGCCATGGCTTCGCGACCGGCGAAGAACAGCAGCAACGCCAATCCCACCGAGCCCATCAGCTGGACCACGGCCGAGGACATGCTGCGGGTGGATTCGACCTTCATCGCCAGGCGCAGGTTCTCGTCGGCCAAGTGCTCGTAGCGGCCGAGTTCGGCCCCCTGTGCGCCGTAGATCTTCACTTCCTGCTGGTTGTTGAGCGCCTGGTCGGCCGCCTGCAACAGATGCCCACTGCTTTCCTGGATGCGGTGGCTGATGCGCCGGTAACGCTTCGCCACCTTGTCCATCAACCAGGCCAGCGGCGGCGCCATGATCAGGATGGCCACGGTCACCTGCCAACTCGTCCACAGCATCACCACCAGCGCAGCGATGATCTGGAACGATTGCTGCAACATCACCTTGGCCGCATCCACCGCTGCCTGCGCGACCTGGTCGCTGTCCGAACCCAGCCGGACCAGCATCGACGACACCGGTTCGCCATCGAAGCGCAGGCCCGGCATGCGCAGGTACTTGCCCAGTATCCTCACCCGCATGTCGCGGGCGATGCTGCGCGCCGACTTGCCCATGCACATGTCGGTGATGTAGCCGGCGATGCCGCGGATCACGAACAGGCCGACGATCTGCAACGGCAGGATCAGGCTTAGGCTGGTGTTCTTGGCGATGAAGGTCTGGTTGACCACCGGCTCCATCAGCTTGGTGAAGGCACCGCCGGCGGTGGCCTCGACCAGCATCGCGACGAAGGCCAGCGCCAGCAACAGGCGATACGGGCTGGCGAAACCCAGCAGCCTGCGATAGACCGGCCAGGCCGATTTCGCCGACGGTTTCTGCCTGCTCATTTGCGCTGCTCTGGCGCCGTGGCGATGGAGATCCTGCGGAAGCCGAGCTGCCCCAGCGCATCAAGCGCGGTGACCACCGCCTGGTGCGGGGTGCGCGCATCGGCGCGGAGCAGTACCGTGCGGTTGTGATCGCTGCCGCCGACCTGGGCGATGGTCTGCTTCAGCGAGTCGATGTCGGTACGCAGCACTTCCTGGTCACCGACGAAATAACGGCCCTCTGCATTGATCAGCACGCTCAGCGATTTTGTCTGGTCGCCGGCCGGCTCGCCGGTGGCGCTGGGCAACTGCAGCTGCAGGGTCGAGCGCGCATCGAAGGTGGTGGTGATGACGAAGAAGATGATCAGCACCAGGATCACGTCGATCAACGGAATCAGGTTGATCTCCGGTTCGTCGTGGGCGCGGTCGTCGCGGATGCGCATGCGCGGCTCAGGCCTGGTTCGGCGCGGCCGCGGCGGCCTGGCCCTGCGTGGCTCGCGCGCGCGCCACGACCACGGACTTGGCGTCGAGCGCATCCAGCAGCGCGCTGGCCTGCTGCTCCATGTCGATCACGTAGCCAGCCACGCGCCCACGGAAATAGCGGTGGAACATCAGCGCCGGGATGGCCACGATCATGCCGGTCGCGGTGCATACCAGCGCCTTGCCGATACCGCCGGCCAGCTGGTTCACGTCGCCGACGCCGTGGTCGAGGATGCCCAGGAACATCTGGATCATGCCGACCACCGTTCCAAACAGGCCAAGCAAGGGGCCAGCAGCGGCAATCGTGCCCAGGGCGTTGAGGAATTTCTCCATCCTGTGGACCAGGTGGCGACCGGTGTCCTCGATCCGTTCGCGGATCTGCTCGCGCGGGCGGTTGCGCATGTCCAGCGCGGCGGCCAGCAGCGCGCCCAGCGGCGAATTGCGGCGCAGCGATTCGATATGCGCCGGGTCCAGTTGCCCGCGCGACGCCCAGTTGCGTACTTCTTCGCCCAGGTTCGGCGGCAGGACTTCCTTGCGCCGCAGGGTCCAGAATCGCTCCACCACGATGGCCAGGGCCACCACGGCCAGCAACAACAGGGGAATCATGGGCCAGCCGCCAGCCTTGACCAATTCCAGCACTTTCAGTCCTCCGGCCCCTGTGGCCGTTCGTTCACAGGCCGATAGGATAGCGTAGCCGCCTGTCGGAGCCTCACCGCATCCCACAAACGCGCCCGCGCACGACGGCGTTCACGCACCTCGGGGCCGTCTTCGCCCAGCCACACGCTGATGGCACCGCTGTCCGCGGTGTTCAGCACTTCGGCGCCCTGGTCCTGCCAGCGACGGACGACCTGCGGCCTGGGGTGGCCGAAGCGATTGCCGAAGCC
>JBOHXX010000123.1:0-8853 GCA_050737675.1 Pseudoxanthomonas sp. | reverse complement strand
GCCGACGGCAGCGTGGTCTTCTCCGAATGGATGACCGGCTACGGCCTGATCCTGATCATCGATCATGGCAACGGCTACATGAGTCTGTATGCGCACAACGAAAGCCTGTTGCGCGATGCCGGCGACAAGGTCCGGCGCGGCGATGCGGTGGCCAAGGTCGGCACTTCGGGTGGGCAGGGCACCCCGGCGCTGTATTTCGAACTGCGCCGCAATGGCCAGCCGGTCGATCCTTCCTCGTGGCTGCAGCGGCGCTGAACCCTTGCCTTGCCCCTTTGAAAAGGGGATGTGAAGAGGTTCTCCTCGGTGGAAACCATTAACGGGGTTTCCCGCATAATCCGTTGAAACTTCGCGCCCTGGCGTGGAGTCGATCATTCGAAGTCTTCCCGGAGCGATTGCATGCGTTTGCCCTTGGCCCTGTTGTTCGCGTTGTTCTGCCTGCCCGCCTTCGCCCAGGACGCGGCCAAGGACGAACCCGCGGTCGCCTCCAGCGACGATCCCGATGCCGCGGAAACCGCACCCTCGAAAGTGCCGCTGGACGAGATCCGCCGCTACGTGGCGGTGTTCAACGCGGTCAGGGACGCCTATGTCGAACCGGTGGACGACAAGAAGCTGATGCATTCGGCGATCCGCGGTTTGCTGCTGGACCTGGATCCGCACAGCACCTATTTCGACAAGGAAGACGCCGATGCCTTCGATGAGCAGGCCACCGGTGCCTACGACGGCGTGGGCGTGGAATTGCTGCAGCAACCGGACAACAGCCTGCGGGTGATCGCACCGATCGACGGCACGCCCGCGGCCAAGGCCGGGATCAAGGCCGGCGACGTGATCGTGGCCATCGACGGCAAGCCGATCAGCGCCGAGGACGGCATGGAACCGTTGCGCGGCGCGCCCGGCACCAAGCTGGTCCTGAGCGTGCTGCGCGGGGGCAAGCCCAAGCCCTTCGACATCACCCTGACCCGCGAGACCATACGCGTGGCCAGCGTGAGCGAACGGATGCTGGAACCTGGTTACGGCTACCTCCGCATCAGCGCCTTCCAGGCCGATACCGGCGCCGCTTTCCAGCAATCCCTGGACAAGCTGCAAGCAGCGGGGAAACTGAGTGGCCTGGTCCTGGACCTGCGCAGCAATCCGGGCGGCCTGCTGACCGCGGCCGTGCAGGTCGCCGACGACCTGCTGGACAAGGGCACCATCGTCACCACCCGTGGCCGCATCGCGGTCAGCGATGCGAAGTTCGATGCCACGCCTGGCGATCGCCTGCGCGGTGCGCCGCTGGTGGTGCTGGTGGATGCAGGTTCGGCCAGCGCGGCCGAAGTGCTGGCCGGCGCCTTGCGCGACAACAATCGGGCACGGGTGGTCGGCAGCCGCACCTTCGGCAAGGGTTCGGTGCAGACCGTACTGCCGCTGGACAACGGCGATTCGGTCAAGCTCACCACCGCGCGCTATTACACGCCCAGCGGCAAGTCGATCCAGGCCAGCGGCATCGTCCCCGACGTGGTCCTGCATGCGGAAGCGCAGAAGGATGCGGAGCCTGCGGGCGGCGTCGACTACAGCGAAGCCACGCTTCCCGGCCACCTGCGTGGCGACGATGAAGGCGCCGAAGGCTACAGCGCCGGCGAAGTTCTGGACGGCGACAAGCCGATCGCCGCCGCGTTGGCGGAATTGAAGAAGAACGACCGTCGTCAGGTTTTCGGTCGCCCGAATGCGGGGCGGTAACGCGGCTTAACGCAGTTTGGTCGGCAGTGGAAACGTCACCACGCGCTCGCCGCTTTCGGCATCGCGGATCACCGACTGGCCTTTGCGCTCCACTTCCTCGATGCGCACGATGCTCTGCATCGGCAAGTGCAGGACCTTGGTGCCGGCGAATTCGTCGCGCAGGCGCTCCTCGGTGGGATCGACCACGATCCCGTCGTGCACGTCGAACACCAGTTCGCCCACCTCGGTGAAGCCCCACAGGCTGCTGGCGGCGACATGGCGGCCATACAGCTCGTAGATCTTGCCGTGGTTGAGGAAGGTGATCTTGTAGAGGGACTTGGCCATGTACGGATTATAGGAGCGGGTTCGTAGTTGGTGGTTGGTGGTTGATAAAAGCGCGGTAGCTTTTTCACCAACCACCAACTAATACCCCTGCCGCTTCCGCAATCGCCGCGCAATCGCCGCACGCACGAACAGCGCGAACACCACTCCGAACAGGAAGCCGGCGATGTGCGCCGACCACGCCACCGCGCCGAAGGCCGGGCCGATGTAGGCGAAGATCACTTGCAGCAGCGCCCAGATGCCGATCAACAGCGAGGCCGGCGCCTTGACGAATTCCAGGAACAACCCCAACGGCAGCACCACGCCCAGCTTGGCCCGCGGGAACAAGGCCAGGTAGGCGCCGATCACCGCCGATACCGCGCCGCTGGCGCCGATGATCACCCGGTCGGGCGCGCCGATGGACAGCGCCGCGGCCAGGTTGGAAAAGGCGCCGCCGAGCAGGAACAGGACCAGGAACCGCCACGGCCCCATGGTCCGTTCGGCCGGCAGGCCGAAGATCAGCAGGAACACCAGGTTGCCCAGCAGGTGCGCCCAGTCCGCATGCAGGAACAACGCCGTGAACAGGCGCAGCGCACTGCCGTCGCGCAACGCCGCCATCCACGCCTCGGGCGTGGACAGGCCACCGGACAAGGCGCCCCATTCCAGCAACAGGCTGCCGTGCGCCGGCTCCGGTCGCGTCGCCGCCCACAGGAAGGCCAACCACAAGGCCGCAAACAGGATCGGTGTGGCCCAGCGCAGGCTGGCTTTCTTGCGTGAGGGAAGGGAAACAAACATCGGCGGGGATCCAGGGGAATGACTTGCGGCAGCTTTCCGTAAGGCGGGTTGGCGCGGCCCACCTTACGACTGCGTGGCAGCGAACCCAAACATCTCCCTATTCAGCAAGCAATGTTAGTAACTGGTTAATTACCAAGCTATAATCGCATACGGTGTCGTACTGTCGGGAGGGGTTTCCGGCGTGCGGTTCGAGGCGAGGTACATCGCCCGGAGCGTGCACGACCCAGGTGATTTTTATCCACGTCCTCCGGAGACTATCCATGCAGTCCGCAAACAACTTCGTTCGTATTTCCGCGTTGGCCCTCGGCGTTGCCGGCGCCCTGGCGGTTGGCAATGCCGACGCCGAAGCCTTCCACCTGAAGGAAAACAGCATCAAGGCCGAAGGTCGCGCGATGGCCGGCGCCGGTTCCGCCAAGGGCGACACCTCGGTGGTCGTCAACAATCCGGCGGTCATGTCGACCTTCGACAAGACCACCGCGCAGGTGGACGGAACGTTGATCGACCTGTCCTTCCAGTTCAAGGGCGGCGGTCGCGACAGCACCGGCGCGCCACTTACTGGCGGCGACGGCGGCAATGCCGGCGGCCTGAACGCGGTCCCGGCGATGTCGATCGTCGCGCCGCTGCATGGCGGATTTGAAGGCCTGACCGTCGGCGCCATGGTCAGCGCGCCTTTCGGTCTGAAGACCGAATACGACAAGGGTTGGGTCGGCCGTTACCACGCACTGACCTCCGACGTTAAGGTGGTCGATCTGACCCTGGCCGCCTCGGTCAACCTCAGTGACAACTTCTCGGTCGGCGCCGGCCTGATCATCGAACGCGCGGACGTGACCCTGTCCAATGCCATCGACTTCGGCTCGGCCGCCTGCAACCAGGCTGCCGCCCTTAATCTTCCCTGCACCATCTTCGCCCAGATCGGCTATCCGGGCCTGGGTCCGCAGCTCAACGATGGCGAGGTGAGCATCGATGGCAACGACACCAACCTGGGCTGGACCGTCGGCGTCAACTGGCGTCCGTCGGAACGTTGGTCGGTCGGTTATACGCACCGCTCGGAAGTCGATCACGAGATCAAGGGCACGGCCACTTTCGACGTGCCGGGTAGCGGCGTGGCGGGTTCCTCGGGCAATATCGTCGGCCTGCTCGCGGCACTGGCCCCGGGCCAGTACCAGACCGGTGGCGGTGGCGCCAAGCTGACCCTGCCCAGCATCGACACGGTCAGCGTCACCTGGCAGGCGACCGACAAGCTCGCGTTGATGAGCGAATACCAGCGCACCGACTGGCATTCGCTGCAGGAAATCCGCATCACTTTCGACAACCCGGCGCAGGCCGATTCTGCCGAAACCTATGCGTGGGATGACGCCAACTTCTATTCCCTGGGTGGCGAATACAAGTTCAGCGACGCCTTCACCTTCCGCGCTGGCCTGGGCCGCGACGAGTCGCCGGTCAGCCGTCCGTACCGTACTCCGCGCCTGCCCGACACCGACCGCAACTTCTATTCCGCGGGCGTGACCTGGACGCCGGGCGAGCATTGGGAAGTGAGCGGCAGTTATACCCGCGTGGCGCTGATCCACAAGCCGGAAGTGGAGATCGTCTCGGAAGGCAGTGGCCAGGGCGCATTGCTGGAAGGCAACTTCAGCGGCGGCGCCGACCTGTACGGCATCTCGGCGCAGTACAAGTTCTGATTGCAGTCGTTATCGCTTGAAAAAAACCCCGCTTCGGCGGGGTTTTTTGTGGCTGCATCCTATGATCCGCGTCCTGTGCTTCAAGCTTCCAGCCCGCGCACCTGCACCTGGTTGCGGCCCAGGCGCTTGGCCTCGTACAGGGCCTGGTCGGCGGTGCGCATCAGCACCGGGAAGGGCTGCAGCCCGACCGAGGTGCCCACGCCCAGGCTGACCGTCACCTGCAAGGAAGGACCATGGGGCGCGAATTCGAGCGCTGCGACTTCCTCGCGGATGCGTTCGGCCATGCGCCTGGCGCCGTCAGCGCTACTGTCGGGCAACACCACCACGAATTCCTCGCCACCGAGGCGCGCGAACAGATCTTCGCCGCGGAGGCAGCTGCGCACGGTCTCGGAGAACCGCTGCAGCACCTGATCGCCGGTTTCATGTCCATGCAGGTCGTTGATGGCCTTGAAATGGTCCAGGTCCAGGGCGAGCACCGCCAGTCCGTCGCCTGCAGGCATCGGCTCGACCCGCGCGCGCAGTTCGCTATGCAGGCCGCGTCGGTTGAGGGCGCCGGTCAGCGGGTCGTAGAGGGCGCTCAGGCGCAGCGATTCCCCGGCGCGGAAGCTGGTCAGCATCAGCATGCAGAAATTGAGCAGGAACCAGATCGAGATATCCAGGTTCACCCAGGCATCGTTGGGGCCGTACTCGCCGGTGAATGCATCGAGCAGGTCGCCTCCATACAGCACCAGCAGCACCGCGCAGCCCAGCATCATCAGGCGCGCGGGCAGGTGGTCGGGCGCGGTGTCGAGGTGGCGAAGGTGCGCGATCGCCACCACCAGCATCAGCACTTCGGACGCGCTCATCGCCGCGCCCTGGGCGTCGACCGTGCCCTGGAAGATCCAGCCCGCCAGCGAGAACCCGAGGCATAACGGCAACAAGCCCCATTCCCAACGGCTCAACGCACGTTGGCGGACGAACTGCATGATCGACAAGGCCAGCCCGGCCACGCCGCCGCAGGCGATCAGGCCACCGATGCCCGCGGTCCAGTAAGCCGAATGCAGGTCGCCGGAGCGGGTCAGTTCCTGGCTGGTGCCATCGAGCATGGCCGCTCCCAGAGAGTACAGCAGGTGGGCCAGCCCCCAGGCGGCGATCCCGCGCAGGCCGCGCGAGATGCGCTGCACGTACCAGAACAGCACCAGCAGCAGCACGGCCAGTACGCAGTCGCTGAGCAGCAGGTTGTAGAAATCGGTGGTCATGACCGGATAGTAATGACCAACGGGTCCCGCCACCCCGGCCATTAGCCACGACCGGCTTCCTTCAGGCCATGTGGACAAACCCCGCACACATCGGGCAGGACGGGTGCCGGAGCGGCGGCACACTGCTCACGCCATCGACGATCAGGATCGCAGGGCGCGCCTTGGCCCGCCGTTCTTCCTTCCGACGCCATTGCAACCGGGTTGCTTGACCGGTTCGACCGCAGAAGCGAGTCCCCTTGGAAGACATCGCTCCGCACAGCTCGTGCCTTCGCGACTCACGTCGCTCCTGCGGCAGGACCCGCCCCGCAGGGGGCGGCTTGCTAGTCGCCCAGGGTCAGCAGCGAGGCGTTGCCGCCAGCTGCGGTGGTGTTGACGGTCACGGTCTTTTCGGTGGCGAAGCGCGGCAGGTAGTGCGGGCCACCGGCCTTGGGGCCGGTGCCGGACAGGCCCTGGCCGCCAAACGGCTGCACCCCGACCACGGCGCCGATCTGGTTGCGGTTTACATAGACGTTGCCCACCTTCACCCGCGCGGCGATGCGGTCGATGGTTTCGTCGATGCGCGAATGCACGCCCAGGGTCAGGCCGTAGCCGGTGGCGTTGATCGCGTCGATAACCTTGTCCAGGTCCTCGCCCTTCCAGCGCAGCACGTGCAGCGCGGGTCCGAACACTTCGTTCTGCAACTGGTCCAGCGACTGCAGTTCCCACGCGCCGGGCGCGAAGTAGGTGCCATGCGCCACCGACGCATCGGTATGCGCGCGCTTGATCGGCTTGGCTTCCCTGTCCATGCGCGTGGCATGGTCTTCGAGGATCTTCAGCGCATCGGCGTCGATCACCGGGCCGACGTCGGTGGACAGCAGGCCGGGATCGCCAACCTTCAGTTCGTCCATCGCGCCCGCCAGCATGCCGATGACCTTGTCGGCGATGTCTTCCTGTACGAACAGCACGCGCGCGGCCGAGCAGCGCTGGCCGGCGGAAGTGAACGCAGAACCGATCGCGTCCTTGACCAGTTGTTCCGGCAGGGCGGAGGAATCGGCGATGAAGGCGTTCTGGCCGCCGGTCTCGGCGATCAGCACGCCGATGGCCGCGTCGCGCGCGGCCATGGCGCGGTTGATCGCGCGGGCGGTGTCGGTGGAACCGGTGAAGGCCACGCCGGCCACGCGCGGATCCCTGGTCAATGCAGCGCCGACCACGGCGCCGTCGCCAGGCAGGAACTGGACCACGTTCTCCGGCACGCCGGCTTCATGCAGCAGCTTTACCGCGACATGGCCGATGAGGTTGGTCTGCTCGGCAGGCTTGGCGATCACGCTGTTGCCGGCGGCCAGCGCCGCGGCGACCTGGCCGAGGAAAATCGCGAGCGGGAAATTCCATGGGCTGATGCAGACGAACACGCCACGACCGTGCAGTTGCAGCTCGTTGGATTCGCCGGTCGGGCCGGGCAGGCGTTCCGGCGCGCCGAACTGGGCGCGCGCCTGGGCCGCGTAGTAACGCAGGAAATCGACCGCCTCGCGTACTTCGGCGACGCCATCGGGAATGGTCTTGCCGGCTTCCTTCACGCACAGGGCGATGAATTCGGGCATGCGCGCTTCGAGCAGGCCGGCGGCATGTTCGAGGATCGTGGCGCGGCCGGCGGCCGGGGTGCGGTCCCAGCCGGGCTGCGCGGCGACGGCGTTATGCAACGCCTTCTCGACGATGGCGGCATCGGCCGCATGCCATTCGCCCACCACCTGGCGGCGGTCGGCGGGGTTGGTCACCGGCAGCGCGCGCGTGGACAGCACCGCACCCGGCACCAGCGGTGCGGCGCGCCAGCCGTGCGGGCCGGCCTGGGCGAAAGCGGCGTTGACCTGCTCGGCAAGTGCGCGCAGGTCCTGGTCGTTGGCGAGGTTGGCGCCCATTGAATTCTTCCTGTCGGTGCTCAGGCTCGGGGCCTGGTTCTGGAAAAGTTGCACCGGCAGCGGGATGCGCGGATGCGGGATGGAGTCGAACGCGGACACGGTTTCCACCGGGTCGCGGATCAGGTCGTCGATGGCGACGTTCTCGTCGGTGATGCGGTTGACGAAACTGGAGTTGGCGCCATTCTCCAGCAGGCGCCGGACCAGGTAGGGCAGCAGGTCCTCGTGCGAGCCGACCGGCGCGTACACGCGGCAGGGGATGCCGAGACGGTTGGTCGGGACCACTTCGGCATACAGGTCGTCGCCCATGCCGTGCAGTTTCTGGTGTTCGTAGTCGCGGCCATTGGCGATCGAACGGATCGCAGCGATGGTCTGCGCGTTGTGCGTGGCGAACATCGGATACAGCGCATCGCTGTTGTCGAGCATGCGCCGCGCGTTGGCCAGGTAGGACACGTCGGTATTCGGCTTGCGCGTGAACACCGGATAGCCGGGGTGGCCTTCGACCTGCGCGCGCTTCACTTCCGCATCCCAGTACGCGCCCTTGACCAGGCGCACCGGCATGCGCCGGCCGACGCGGCGGGCGAGGTCGGCGAGGAAGTCGAGCACGTAGGGCGTGCGCTTCTGGTAAGCCTGCACGGCCAGGCCGTAGCCTTCCCAACCATCGAGCGATTTGTCGGAAAAGGTCGTCTCGATCAGGTCCAGCGACAGCTCCAGGCGGTCGGCTTCCTCGGCGTCGATGGTGAAACCGATGGCGTAGGACTTGGCCAGCTGCGCCAGTTCGAGGATGCCGGGGGCCAGTTCGGCCATGACCCGTTCGCGCTTGGCGTGTTCGTAGCGCGGGTGCAGCGCGGACAACTTGATCGAGATGCTGGGCGCGGCGAACACGTCAGTGAACGGCCCGGTCTTGCCAATGGCATGGATCGCCTTGCGATAAGCCTCCAGGTAGCGCGCGGCATCCTTCGAGGTCAGCGCGCCTTCGCCGAGCATGTCGAACGAATAGCGGTAGTTGGCGTTGTCGCCCTTGCGCGAACGGGTCAGCGCCTCGCCGATGGTCCGGCCCATCACGAACTGGTGGCCCATGATGCGCATGGCCTGGCGCACGGCCAGGCGGATGACCGGCTCGCCCACGCGCCCGACCAGGCGTTTGAAGGCGCCACGCACATCGTGCTTGGTCAGGTCGTTCAGGCTGACCAGCTTGCCGGTCAGCATCAGGCCCCAGGTCGAGGCGTTGACCAGCAC
>JBOHXX010000122.1:0-8861 GCA_050737675.1 Pseudoxanthomonas sp. | reverse complement strand
CCGGTAAGGTGGCTGCCGACGATGTTGGCGCGATCATCGCTGTTCAGTCGCCCCGACTCGAGCAGGCGCAGCATGCGTCGCGCATCGGTATTGGCGCCCAGGATGCGGCCGTCGCGGTCCACCGCCAGCATCAGTTCGCCGCAGACGTCGACCAGCGGCCCGGCGGTGCCCAGGCGCAGGATCCAGTGCTCGCGGAACTGGTGCATGAAGTTGGCGTCTTCGATCATCCGCCCATAAAGCACGGTGAGGTGCTGGGCCAGGTGCTGGCTCTCTCTCGCGTTGGGCGTGGTGAGCGCTGAAATGTCCAGCGCACCCAGGAACCCGCCATGCGGATCGAACAACGGCGTGCTGGTGCAGCTCAGGCCGATGTGGCCGATGTAGAAGTGGTCGTCGCGGTGGCAGGTCAGCGTGGTCTTTTCCGCGATGGAGGTGCCGATGCCATTGGTGCCGGCATGGACTTCGTTCCAGTTCGCGCCCAGCGCCAGGCCGGCGCGCTTGAGCGGGGTATCCCAGGTGTCGTTGCCGATGTAGTCCAGGGTCACGCCTTCGGAATCGGTCAGCAGCAGCACGTAGCCCAGGGCGGAGACATGCTTGTAGAGCTGCTCCATGCCGGCGCGCGCTACGTGCAGGTATTCCTCGTGCTGTTGGCGGCATTCGCGCAGGCGCGTCGATGTCTCGATGCGCACGTCCGGGCGCAACGCCGGATCCAGCGCGTGCTCGGTGACGCAACGCCTCCACGAGCGGTGGATCAAATCCGTGTTGGCATCCAGGCCCGCGTGCGGCGAACCGGAGTGGACTACCTTCAGGATGGTTTCAACGTGTTGCTGGACATTTGCCATTGCTAATACCTCCGGTCGCGCGACGCCCCAACCTTTTCGGCGTGCGCCACGACATTGAATGACGGCCGGGTGCTCCCGATCGGGCGTCTGAGATCATCTTGCAGTGCCGCATTCCCCCTTGCTGTGCGAATCCGGCGCCGGCCTGTCGGCCAGCTGCTCGCGCAATGAACGACGTGCCGGTCGCAATGGACTGCGCGAACGCGTCCAACCGGCCTGACTGGAAGGCGCCAGCTTGCGCAGGCGCGGAGCGAACCAGGCGAACAGGCGATAAAGACGGCTGTTCGCATACAACATTCGCCACGCCTTCCAGGCAATGACTTCGACGATGCTACCTGCCGAACCCTGCCCCTTCAACGGCTCTCGTTGCTGCGCTGCGGGATGATGATGGCGCCCGGCTTCGCGTAAACGCATCAACAGGTCCGGTATCGGAATGCCTACGGGACACACTTCACCGCATGCGCCGCACAGGCTTGAAGCAGTCGGCAGGTCGCGCGTGCTGTCCAGGTTAATCAGATGCGGGGAGATGATCGCGCCGATCGGGCCCGGATAGGTGGTGCCGTAGGAAAGCCCGCCCACGCGCGCATACACCGGACAATGGTTCATGCAGGCGCCGCAGCGGATGCATTGCAGGGTCGAGCGGAAATGTTCCTCGCGATAGGCCTGGGTTCGGCCGTTGTCGAGCAGGATCAGATGCATCTCGCGCGGACCGTCCTTTTCGCCTTCGCGGCGCGGTCCGCTGATCATGTTCAGGTAGGTGGTCACCGCCTGTCCGGTCGCCGAACGCGTGAGCAGGGTGAAGAGCGGCGGCACGTGTTCCAGCTTCTCGATGACCTTCTCTATCCCGGTGATCGCGATGTGGACATCCGGCACGGTGGTGGAGAGGCGGCCGTTGCCTTCGTTCTCCACCAGCACCAGCGTGCCGGTTTCGGCGACCATGAAGTTGACGCCGGAAACGCCGATCTTCGCCGCGCGGAACTGGTCGCGCAGCGCGCGGCGCCCGATCGCGATGAGCTCGTCGACGTCCTCGGTGTAGCCGGCACCGGGGATGTGTTCGGCGAAGATATGCGCCACGTCCTCCTTGGTCTTGTGGATCGCCGGCATGATGATGTGGCTGGGACGGTCGCCGTCCAGCTGCAGGATGTACTCGCCCATGTCGGTTTCCACGCAGGCGATGCCGTGTTCGGCCATGCGGTGGTTGAGTTCGATCTCCTCGCTGACCATCGACTTGCCCTTGACCATCAGCCGGGCATCGTGTCGCTGGGCGATCTGCAGGAATATGCGATTGGCGTCTTCGGCATCTTCGGCCCAATGCACCTGCACGCCACGTTCGTGCAGGCGCGCCTCCAGCCGTTCCAGCAAGTCCGGCAACTTCGACAAGGCGTGCCTGCGTATCGCCTGGCCCAGCGCGCGCAGCCGCGCGAAGGCCTGGTCGTCCGGGAACTGCGCAGCGCGCTTCTCGGTGAGGAAGTCCATGGCTCCACGGAAACTCCGCCGCAACACCGGGTCGGCCAGCACGATATGGGTGTTGTCCTTGAACGCGCGCGGATCGGCGACGGGGCGGGTTGCGCTCATGCCGTGCCCCCGTGCCTCAGCAGGATCACCAGACGCTTCGGGCCATGTGCACCGTAGACAAGCAGGCGCTGGATATCCGCGGTCTTCGATGGGCCGGTGACCAGCAGGGCGTTGGTAGGCAGGTCGGCGGACCAGTCCTCTGCGCGGATCGCGCCATGCAGTGTTTCGTGCAGCGCACCGGCGTCCAGTACGGCGATGTGCAGCGGCGGCACCAGCGAGAGCGTGCGCGGTTCGCGTCGATCCGGCCACAGGACCAGGCTGCCTGTTTCGGCAATGCCGCCGCGGGTAGTGGTGATGCCGGCATCCATGTCGTCGAACAGGGCGTCCTTGCAGGACTCGATCGGTTCTTCATACCAGTGCTGCTGGCAGCCGAGGGATGCGGTGGCAAGCGCATTGCTGATCGAGGTGTCGCGCCCCGCCAGCAGGCGGCGCACGCCCTTGGCCTCGACCACGGCCGCAAGCGCCTGCGTCCATTGGCTGTGGTCGGTCTCCACCACCTCGGCCTGCCAACTGCGCGCTCGCCCGATGAAACGGGCCACGATATCGCCGCGGCCAGGTTGCGGGCCGGCGGCGTAATACGCAGCCACGTCCGGCAGCGCGTCGGCCTGCGCGGGTGCGGCGGCGCGCAGCCGCGAGAAGATCGCCACGCGTGCGTTTTTCGTCCCTTGCGCGCTCATGGCGCGGCTGCCTCGTTCGCGCACAGGCGGCTGCGCAGGAAGCTGGCGATATGCTGGCCGCGCAATGCCGCGCCGCGCTTCTCCAGCGTGTTGTTGAGGTTGAGCAGGCAACCACAGTCGGCACTGACGAAGGTGCTGCATCCCGTCGCCAGGATCGCATCCAGCTTGTCGGCGGCCATCGCCGCGGAGATCTCGTCGTGCTTGACCGAGAAGGTGCCGCCGAAGCCGCAGCACTCGGCCTCGTGGTCGTGCGCGACCAGTTCCACGCCAGGCAACGAGGCAAGCGCCTGGCGCCCGCTGCGCAGCGTATCCATCTCGCGGCGTGCGCTGCACGAGGTATGCAGGCAGACCGTGGCCGGCAGTTCGCGTGCTTCGGCCAGGTCCAGTCCGTCCAGTCCGACGATGAAATCGGTGAACTCCACCACGCGGCCGGCGATGTCGTTGGCGCGTGCCGCGAGCAGTGCGTCGTCTTCGAACAGGCGGGGCCAGTGGTGCCGGATCATCCCGGCGCACGAACCCGATGGCACCACGATGGGCCAGGGTTCCGGAAACAGGTCCAACTGCGCACGGGCGACGGCGCGGGCGTCCCTGGGAAAGCCGGTGGTGTAGGCCGGCTGCCCGCAGCAGGTCTGGGCAGCGGGGAAGGTGACCCGCACGCCGGCGTATTCCAGCACGGAGATCGCATCCAGCCCTGCCTCGGGCGAGAACAGGTCCACCACGCAGCTGGCGAAGAAATAGACATCGCCCGGAGGAGGCGGAGCGACGGGTTCAGGACGGGTCATGCGGGCTCCATTGGCTGGCTGCGCCGGAGTGTCCGCCCGCTCGGCGGTTTCGTTATATTGGTCAGACCAATTTTGGAACGTCGGTGGAGCCGCCATGGCCACGCAGGTCGAGCAGGTCGCCAGGCGACTGGAAAACGCGATCCTGGACAGTGGCTTGCGCCATGACCAGCGGCTGCCTTCGGAACGTGCGTTCGCGGTCGAGCTGGGCGTGTCGCGTGCCACCGTGCGCGAGGCGATCGGCATCCTGGTCTCGCGCGGCCTGTTGACCAAGCGCTGGGGGGACGGCACCTACGTGGTCGAACCCTCGGACCGGCAGATGGCCGAGGTCTGGCTGGACATGGCCCAGCAGCATCCGCGATTGCAGCGCGACCTGGTCGAGTTCCGTGCGATGCTGGAAAGCCGGGCGGCTGAACTTGCCGCCACCCGGCACGACCCGGAGGACCGCGTGCGCCTGCAGGCCGCCTACCAGGCCGTGGATGCGGCCTATGCCGGCAGCGACCGTCGCGAACAGATCCGCAGCGATGTCGCCTTCCATCGGGCGATCGCCGATGCGACCCACAACCCGGTGTTCTCCTACCTGATGTCCTCGCTGCTGAAACTGCTGCACCAGCACGTGCAACTCAGCCTGGCGGGACTGGAGCCGCAGTCGGAAACCTCGCAGCAGTTGCGCGCGCAGCATGGCGCCCTGCTTGCAGCGATCCTCGCCGGCGATGCCGAACAGGCGCGCCGCAGCGCCAGCGGGCACATGGATTTCGTGGCCGTGCGCCTCAATGCGCTGGGCCGCGAGGCCCGCTAGATCCCGCGGCCGCGGCTAGCGGACGATGAAGTCGATGAACTTCGCCACCTTCGAATACGGCGGCTTGAGCATGTCGCTGCCGGCGCGGCGTGGTTGCCACAGGATCGGCAGGGCCTTGCTGAAGGCATCGAAGCCGGCGCGGCCGTGGTAGGCGCCCATGCCGCTGGGGCCGATGCCGCCGAAAGGCAGGTTGTTGATGCCGAAATGGAGCACGGTGTCGTTGACGGTGACGCCGCCGGCCAGGGTGCTGCGCAGGATTTTCTCCACGTTGCCGCGATCGTGGCTGAAGGGATACAGCGACAGCGGCCGATCGTGCGCGTTGACGTAGGCGATGGCCTCGTCGAGGCTGCGGTAGGACTTGATCGGCAGGATCGGCCCGAAGATCTCTTCCTGCATCACCCTGGCGTCGTCGCCCGGCTCCAGCACCACGGTCGGCGCGAACAGGCGTTCGCCGGCCTTGCCGTTTTCGCCCAGCGGCAGCACCTGCAGGCCCAGCGTGCGCGCGTCTTCGAGATAACCTTGCAGGCGCGCGTACTGGCCGTCGTTGATGATGCGGGTGTAGTCGGCCGAATCGGCCAAGGTGCCGTAGCGCGCGCGCACCTGTTCGCGCAGGGCTTCGGCCAGCGCGGGCGCGCGACCTTCGTCGATCAGCACGTAATCCGGGGCGATGCAGGTCTGGCCGCCGTTGAACCACTTGCCGGTGGCCAGCCGCGCCGCGGCCTGTTCCAGCGGGAAATCCGCGCAGACGATCGCCGGCGACTTGCCGCCCAGTTCCAGGGTCAACGGAGTGAGATTCGGCGCCGCCGCAGCCATGACCTTGCGCCCGACCGCGGTGGAACCGGTGAACACCAGGTGGTCGAACGGCAGCGCGGCGAAGGCGCCGGCGACTTCCGCGCCACCTGCCGCGACCGCGACGCGATCGGCGGGGAACACTTCGGCCAGCAGGCTGCGCAGGAAACTGGTGGTGTTCGGCGTGTGCTCGGAAGGTTTCAGGTAGACGTGGTTGCCGGCCGCGATCGCGGTGGCCAGCGGAATCAGGGCCAGGTTGACCGGATAGTTCCACGGCGCGATCACCCCGACCACGCCGACCGGTTCGGAGCGGATCTCCGCGCGCGCCGGCCAGAAGCGCCAGCCCACGCCGACGCGTTTGGGTTTCATCCAGCGACGCAGGTGGCTGCGCAGGTGGTCGATCTCGTTGAGCACGGTCATGCCGTCGGCGATCAGGCTCTCGTGGCGCGAGCGCTGGCCGAAGTCGGCGGCGATGGTCTCGGCCATTTCCTCCAGTCGTCGTTTCAACGCGTCGCGCAGGCGCTGCAGGTCGTCGCGGCGCTGCTGGTAATCCGGGCGCTTGCCCTGCCAGGCGCTGCGCAGGCGGGCCAGGGTAGGTTGCAGTTCGGTGGGGCGGGTGTCGGCTGAAGTATCCATACGCCGCAGTGTAGTCCGGGCTCCGCGGGCCTGCCCACTACCCTGCCCACTACAATGCAAGGATGACCGCACTACGCCCCTATCTTGGCCGGCTTCCCACCCTGGGCCAACGCGTTTACCTGGACCCGGCCGCGACCGTCATTGGCGACGTGGAGCTGGGGGACGATGTTTCCGTCTGGCCCGGCACCATCATTCGCGGTGACGTGAACTTCATCCGCATCGGTGCGCGGACCAATGTGCAGGACGGGACCATCATCCACGTCAGCCACCACAGTCCCTACAACCAGGCCGGTTATCCGACCCTGATCGGCGAGGACGTCACCGTCGGCCACGGCACCATCATCCACGCCTGCAGCATCGGCGATCGCTGCCTGGTCGGCATGGGCGCCTGCATCCTCGATGGGGCGAAGGTGATGACGCACGGATTCGTCGGCGCCGGCGCCATCATCGGTCCGGGCAAGGTGGTGGGCGAAGGCGAACTCTGGCTGGGCAATCCCGGCCGCTTCGCGCGCAAGCTGGGCGACAAGGAAATCGAGAGCCTGCTGTATTCCGCGCAGCATTACGTGCGGTTGAAGGACCAGTACCTCGACGCAACGTAGGAGCGCCGCATGGGCGCGAGCCCACCGATCCGATCGCGAAACAACCAAGAGCTCTTTGCTTTGTAGGTCCGAGCTTGCGTGGATGCTTTGTCTTGCGCGAAGAGCATCCGAGCAAGCTCGGACCTGCAAGGAAGGGGCAGGCATCGCGCCCAAGAGGCATTCCTACGGGGATGTCGCGATTTCTAGCCTGGAGAGATTGCCCAAGGCCTCGTCGCGATTGTTTCCGCACATCTCCATCGATGGCCGCAACGAAGCGCAGAACGCCGGTCGTTCCGGCTTGCCGAACAGCTTGCAACGCAGCTGCTCGTCGAGTTGCACGCAGGCGACCCCGGCTGGCTTTCCCAGCGGCATGCCGGGAATCGGCGAAGTGATCGACGGCGCGATGCAGCAGGCGGCGCAACGGGCGCGGCATTCGAAGGATTGGATGTGCATGGTGGCGACAGTCTAATCGTGCTGGGCAAGCCGCGATTTCGCCGCTAAAGTCGCGTTGACGGGGATCGTGTCGACAGGGATATGGAACAGGAATCGCGCATCACGCGCAGCAAAGCCCCACGGCCAGGACATCGGCAGTCGTTGACGGCGCATGATTCGATCCGCACTGGAGCCGACCGGCGCGCGGTGCGCGCCTGATGCTGGACACCTATCGCGAAGTGATCACGCCCGAGGGCGTGGCCCTGCACCTGCCCGCCGCCGGCCCGGTGCCGCGCGCGGTGGCCTGGGTCATCGACCTGGCCATCCGCCTCGGCATCCTGATATTGCTGGGCACGGTGCTGGGACTGCTGGGCGCGGCCGGCATGGGCCTGTACCTGGTCGCCTACTTCCTGGTGTTCTGGGGCTATCCGATCGTGCTCGAGGCGGTCTGGAACGGACAGACTCCCGGCAAGAAGGCGATGTCGCTGCGCGTGGTCGCCAGCGATGGTGCGCCGGTCGGATGGCTGGCCTCGATCACCCGCAACCTGCTGCGCACCGTGGACATGCTGCCGTTCGGTTATGCCACCGGCTTGATCGCCAGCTTGGCCGATCCTTACGGACGTCGCCTCGGCGATCTGGTCGCCGGGACCCTGGTCGTGCACGAGGCGCGCGAACGCGAGCACGCGCCCGCACCGATCAACGCGGTGCTGGCGCCGAGCCTGGCCCTGCAGCCGGGCGAACAGCAGGCGGTGGTCGCCTTCGCCGAACGCGCGCCGCTGCTCACGCCGGCGCGCCAGGTGGAAGTCGCCGACCTCGCCGAACCGCTGACCGGTGCGCGTGGCGAGGCGGGAGTGTTGCGCCTGTACGGCATGGCCAACTGGCTGCTGGGACGGCGATGAGGCAGGAACAGTTCGTCGCCCGCTACCAGCGCGAATGGCAGGCCTTCGAGCACTGGCTGGAAGCCCGTGGCGACGCGCGCAAGGCCGGCGCCGAACGCAACACCGGCGAGATCGGCGACGAGGACATCCCCGCGCGCTACCGGCGCCTGTGCCAGCAACTCGCGCTTGCACGCAAGCGCGGCTACAGCCCGGTGGTCACCGCGCGCCTGCAGGCGCTGATGCAGCGTGGGCACAACCTGCTGTATCGCACGCCGGCGCCGCGCTGGCAGCGCGCGGTGGAATTCCTGCTCGCCGATTTCCCGCGCCTGGTGCGCAGCGAAGCCGGGGCCATGTGGGCCGCGACCGCCTTGTTCGTGGTCCCGCTGGTGGCGATGTTCGCGCTGCTGCAGTGGTATCCGGAACTGATCCACGGAATCATGGACCCGGCGCAGATCGCGCAGGCCGAACGCAGCTTCGATCCCGCCGCCGAACACAGCAAGCTCGGCCGCGACAGCGGCAGCGATTGGCAGATGTTCGGCTACTACATCATGAACAACATCAGCATCGGCCTGAAGACCTTCGCCAGCGGATTGATCTTCTGCGTAGGCTCGGTGGTGGTGTTGATCGCGAATGGAATCGGGATCGGCGCGACCTTCGGCCATCTGCAGCAGATCGGCTCCGGCGATCCGCTATGGCGCTTCGTCGCCGGGCATGCACCGTTCGAGCTGACCGCAATCGTGATCGCCGGCGGCGCCGGCCTGCAGCTGGGACTCAACCTGATCGCGCCGGGACGCCGCAGGCGCGTGGACGCGCTGGTGGTCGCCGGGATCAAGGGCGCCAAACTGTGCCTGGGCGTGGCCTTCATGCTGCTGGTCGCCGCCT
>JBOHXX010000121.1:0-8913 GCA_050737675.1 Pseudoxanthomonas sp. | reverse complement strand
TTTGCCGCAAGTACGTCAACTTTCTCGATGGACGGCGGCTCGGAGAACAACTCACCGGCCTTTGCCATTAACGCTGCGGCGACCTTGCCGGAGAGATGGGCTTGCCGACCCGCTTCATTCGGAAAGGCATCAAAGATTCCGAAAGTACTTGGCCCAAGGCGAATGCCAAACCAAGCAGTGGTGGCAGGCTCCTCATTGACAATGGGAAGACCGCCCATAAGGAAGCTCTCCACCTCTTTCTCTTTTCCGGGTTTCGCTTCAAGGCGAACGAACAACGCTACTTTGACCACGATATGTCTCCTGTTGTTGTAACGACATCACGATACGCCATGTTCTCTTGCAAGCCTAACACCAGAATTAAGCCGACCCGCGAAGCGGGTTCGGCTTGAATGATTTGTTAGGTGCCGCCGCCACTGCAGCAGGAACTGCCCTGCTGTACGGGTGGGCACTTAACCGTGCCGTACGAACAATAGACGCAGCAATCCCCCGGCAGCGGCTTTAGCACGGCATGGCATGCGGCGCACTCATAAAACCACTGACACGCATTGGTGGGCATGGTTTCTTGTTTGGTAGCACCACACTCGGGGCAGGTGATGGTTGACTCTAATTCGATGGGCACTGGGTTGCTCGCACGGGGCGCAGAAGGTCAAGGATAGACGCGAAGAGCATGAGTGCGATGCCCGCATAGAACAGGTAGATGCTCCAGTCATAGCTCCAGAAGGCGAGCAATGCGGCCAATACAGCGACCGGGCCCGCAACCGAGAGAATGCCGCGACCCAGTTGGCGGTGCCTATACCACGCCCAGGCATTTACCAAGAGCGCCAGCACCGCAAGGCCCGGCAGCAGCTTTCGGAACAGGAAGCCTTCGTATTGGCCGAGGAATCCAAGGCCAATTGCGGCCCCCAGAGAGCCGAGAGCCGGAAAGCAGCCAGCGCAGGACATTGCCGCGACCAGTGCGCCAAAGCTGCTTGTTTTGTCCAGTACGCGAGTAATGCTCATGTTCTTCCCAAAGTTGCGAATTATTCTCTGCGGCACCTAACTCTAAGTAGACCCCAAAAACGGGGTGTAGCGGGATGGTCTCTTTCCACGACAGATGCTGTCAATCAGATTAATCCTATCCGGAATCAAGAAGTTGCCCTATTTCCAAGGCCGGGCGCCAAGGGCGATGCTGCCGGCAACTAACGCATAAGCGAGTTGCTATGTCTTATCACCCCAAGGATGCGGTGGTATCGGGCGGCCAGGGCAAGGAAACACGGGCGCCCGGCTTGCTGGAGCGGGTTCGGGAGTGTTGCCGGGTCCGGCATTACAGTTTGCGTACGGAACGGGCTTATGTGGACTGGATCAGGCGCTTTTTCGTAGCCAATGGAAAGCGCCATCCACGGGACATGGGGGCGGTGGAGGTGGAGGCGTTCCTGTCGCGGCTGGCGACAAAGGATGACGTGGCGGCCAGCACCCAGAACCAGGCGTTGTCGGCGCTGTTGTTCCTGTATCGCGAGGTGCTGGGTATCCAGTTGCCGTGGATGGAGTCGGTGGTGCGGGCCAAGCGTCCGCAGAAGATCCCGGCGGTGCTGTCGCGTGCGGAGGTGACGCGGCTGTTGGCGTTGATGGATGGACAGGTCGCGCTGATGGCCTCGCTGTTGTACGGCACCGGCATGCGACTGATGGAGTGCGTGCGATTGCGGGTCCAGGACGTGGGTTTCGAACGCAACGAGATCTGCGTGCGCAACGGCAAGGGCGGCAAGGACCGGCGGGTGCCGTTGCCGCGGCGACTGCGTGAGCGCCTGCTGGAACAGGTCGAACGCGTGCGGATCCTGCATGGACAGGACCTGGCGATGGGGGCCGGCGAGGTTTTCCTGCCGCATGCGCTGTCGCGCAAGTATCCGAATGCGGGGCGTGAATTCTGCTGGCAATACGTGTTCCCTTCGCCGCGCGAATCGAAGGATCCACGCAGCGGCAAGATCCGGCGGCACCATGTGGACGAAGGCGTGCTGCAGCGCGCGGTCAAGGTCGCGCGGGACAAGGCCGGGATCGACAAGCCGGCCAGTTGCCATACCTTGCGACATTCGTTCGCCACGCACCTGCTGGAATCGGGGCAGGACATACGCACGGTGCAGGAACTGATGGGCCACAAGGACGTATCGACCACGCAGATCTACACGCACGTGCTGGGCCGCGGCGCCAATGGAGTGTTGAGCCCGCTGGATCATTGAAGGGCACAGGATTTCCCGGGCTGCCCATGCCAATGCCCTGGGAACCTTCTTTTAACCTTCCACGAACACCCGGCTTCACAAGCCACTTCGCCAACGGATGCAATGATTGCAATCCCCTTGGCTTCATGGCGACGGATTCGGAATGCCCACTGCCTGGCGGATCTTCGGTCGTTGGCTGCTCCTGCGCAGGCGCATCTGGCGTTGGCAGCGCGCAGCGACGCAGAAGCCGCTGCAACCGGAACCACCATTGCGCGCGCAACTGTTCAGCGCCGAACAGATGGAGCGGCATGGCAAGACGCTGGCGCATGCGCACCGGCTGCACCTGCTGCCGCAGCCGGACCTGCTGCTGTCGCGGCTCAAGGAAAACGAAGGCCTGCTCGACGACGCCAGCACCCTGCTTACCCGCATGGTCCAGGACGAGGTGCGGATCACGCCCGCGGGCGAATGGTTGCTGGACAACTACTACCTGATCGAGGAACAGGTCCGCACCGCGCGCCGGCATCTGCCGCGCGATTACAGCCGCGAGCTGCCGTCGCTGAGCAAGGGCCCGTCGGCCGGGTTGCCGCGGGTATACGACCTGGCCATGGAAGTCATCGCCCATGGGGACGGACGCGTCGATGCGGAGACGTTGAGCTGCTTCGTGGCCGCTTACCAGTCGGCCATGCCGTTGAAGCTGGGCGAGTTGTGGGCGATCCCGATCATGCTGCGGCTGGCGCTGATCGAAAACCTGCGACGCATGGCGGTGCGGGTGATGCGCGACGGTGTCGATCATCGCCTGGCCAGCGAATGGGCCAGCCTGCTCAACGACACCGCCGACAGCAATCCCAAGGACGTGGTCTTGGTGGTGGCGGACATGGCGCGTTCCGATCCGCCGCTGACCGGCGCCTTCGTCGCCGAGCTGACCCGCGGCATGCACGGGCGCAGCGCGGTGCTGGCCATGCCGGCGAGCTGGGTCGAACAATGGGTGTCCCACAGCGGCCACAGCATCGAGGAGCTGGTCCACGCCGAGAGCCAGCAGCAGGCCTCGGACCAGGTGTCGATCAGCAACAGCATCGGCAGCCTGCGGTTCCTCTCCAACATGGACTGGCGCGAGTTCGTGGAGACCATGAGCCTGGTCGACCAGACCCTGCACGGGGATCCCTCGGGCACCTATGCGTTGATGGATTTCAGTACCCGCGATGCCTACCGGCACGTAGTGGAAAAAATCGCCCGGCTCAGCGGTGCCGGTGAAATGGAAGTGGCGCAATGCGTGCTGAAGCTGGCGCAGGCGCACGCGATCACCCGCGGCACCCGCTCCCACGTCGGTTTTTACCTGGTCGACGACGGCATCGCCGAAACGAAAGCCGCGGTGGCCGCACTGGAGAGCGCGCGCAAGCCGGTGCGTCTGCGGCCAAGACGTGTCCCGTTGCCCGCCTATCTCCTGCCTATCTGCCTGGTCGCCGCCGGCTTCACCTGGGCGCTGGTCGCGGAAGCCAGTGCGGACCGGTTCGACTGGCGCTGGCTCTGCCTGATCGGCGTGCTCGGCGTGATCGCCTTCAGCGAGTTGGGCATCGCCCTGGTCAACTGGCTGGCGACCGTGCTGGTGCCGCCGCAACCGCTACCGCGGATGGATTTCTCCGAAGGCATTCCAGCCAGCGCACAGACGCTGGTGGTGGTGCCGAGCATGATCGGCAGCGTCCACGGCATCGATGCGCTGGTGGAAGGCCTGGAAGTGCGTTTCCTCGCCAACCGCGACCCACACCTGCATTTCGCCCTGCTGACCGATTTCCTCGACGCGAAGGAACAGGTCCAGGCGAACGACCAGGCGCTGCTGGAACACGCGGCGCGGCAGATCGAGCGCCTCAACGCGCGATATGCGCCCGAAAGCAACGACCTGTTCTTCCTGTTCCAGCGGCCGCGCCAGTGGAATCCGCGCGAAGGCGCGTGGATGGGTTACGAACGCAAGCGCGGCAAACTGGCCGCGCTCAACCGGCTGCTGCGCGGCGGCGGCAGCGAGGCTTTCCTGCGCGTCGTCGGCAACAGCGAAGCACTGGCCAACGTGCGCTACGTGATTACCCTGGACACCGACACACGGTTGCCGCGCGATGCGGCGCGCGAATTCGTCGGCACCCTGGCGCATCCGCTGAATCGCGCGCGCTTCGACGAAAAGCAACGCCGCGTCACCCGCGGCTACGGCATCCTGCAGCCCAGCGTGGGCAGCAGCATGAGCGGGCGGATCGGCTCGCATTACGCGCGCATGTTCGGCAGCGAACCGGGCATCGATCCGTACACGCGCACCGTGTCGGACGTGTACCAGGATCTGTTCGGAGAAGGTTCCTTCGTCGGCAAGGGCATCTACGACGTGGATGCGTTCGAGCATGCGCTGGGGGACCGTTTCCCCGAAGACCGGATCCTCAGCCACGACCTGCTGGAAGGCTGCTACGCGCGCGCCGGGCTGGTCAGCGACGTGCGCCTGTTCGAGGACTATCCCTCGCGCTATGTCGTGGACGTGAAGCGTCGTTACCGCTGGATCCGAGGCGACTGGCAATTGCTGCCATGGCTGTTGCCGTGGGTGCCGCGCAAGGGCGGCGGTTTCGAACGCAGCACCTTGTCGTGGTTGTCGCGCGGAAAATTGCTCGACAACCTGCGCCGCAGCCTGGTGCCGGCCGCGGCGACCGCGTTGTTCGTGATCGGCTGGGTGCTGGTGCCGCAAGCACTGGCATGGACGTCGTGGCTGCTGTGCCTGCTGTTGCTGCCGGTGCTGGTACCGACGTTGCGCGATGTGTTCACCAAACCGATGGACATGGCCCTGGAAACACACCTGCTGCAGGTGCTGAAATCCTGCGGGCGGCAGCTGCAGCGCGCCGTGGTGAACCTGGCCTGCCTGCCATACGAAGCGTTCTTCAGCCTCGGCGCGATCGTGCGCACGCTGTGGCGGATGGCGATCAGCCGTCGCCATCTGCTGCAGTGGAATCCCTCCAGCGAAGTGGAACGCAGCCTGGGCAGCGGTAGCGGCGCCGAACTGCGCAGCATGTGGTTCGCACCGGTGTTCGCCGTCGCCATCGCGGCGCTCTTGTCGAAATCGAATCCGATGGCGTTGTGGGTGGCCATCCCCATCCTGGCGCTGTGGTTCGCATCGCCGGCATTGATGGCCTGGCTGGGCCAGCCGCCGGGTCGGCGCCTGGCGCAACTGGCGCCGGGCCAGCTGTCCTTCCTGGGACGTCTGTCGCGCCGCACCTGGGCGTTCTTCGAAACGTATGTCCGCGCCGAGGACCACTGGTTGCCGCCGGACAATATCCAGGAGCATCCCGCTCTGGTCGTGGCGCGGCGCACTTCGCCGACCAACATCGGCTTGTCGCTGCTCGCCAACCTGTCGGCCTGGGACTTCGGCTACCTGCAGATGGGCGGGGTGATGGAACGCACCCAGCGGGTCTTCGCCACCCTGGAAAAACTGCCGCGCCATCGCGGGCACTTCTACAACTGGTACGACACCGAGACCCTGCAGCCGTTGCCGCCGAATTACATTTCCACGGTCGACAGCGGCAACCTGGCCGGACACCTGCTGACCCTGCGCCAGGGGCTGCTGGCGTTGGTGGACGAACCGATCCTGGCGCGCTCCACTTTCAGCGGACTGGCCGACACCCTGGGCGTGCTGGAAGAAGCCGGGCGCGCGGCGGGTAACGAAACCGGCGGACTGAAGACCGCACTCGCCACTTTCCGCGAACGACTCGAAGCGGCGCGCGCGCAAGCACCGGTTTCGTTACAGCAGGCCGAACGCATGCTGGCGTCGCTGGAAACGCAGGCAGCGGCGATCGTTTCGGCATGGCCGCCAATGCAGGCCACGGCCGAAGTCGAAGCCGGGCCGCATTGGCCCGCAGCGCTGGCCGAGGCTTGTCGATCCGCACGCGAGGAACTGCTTTTCCTGGCGCCCTCGCTTGCAGCGGGCGCCGGACCTGCGCAAGCAGCGTCCGACACATCGATGCCGACCCTGCGCGAGCTCGGCACGCAATCCGGCGACCCGCTGGTGCAGGGCCGCGCACGCGCGCGGATCCAGGAACTCGAACGCCTGGCCCATGTCGCCGGCCAGTTCTCGCTGATGGAATACGACTTCCTCTACGACCGCGCCCGCCACCTGCTGTCGATCGGCTACAACGTGGACGAGCGCCGCCTCGACCCGGGCCACTACGACCTGCTCGCTTCCGAGGCGCGGCTGTGCAGTTTCGTCGCCATCGCCCAGGGGCAGTTGCCGCAGGAAACCTGGTTCGCACTGGGCCGCCTGCTGACCGAAGTCGATGGCGATGCCACGCTGTTGTCGTGGAGCGGCTCGATGTTCGAATACCTGATGCCGCAACTGGTGATGCCGAGTTACCCGGACACGCTGCTGGACCAGACCGCGCAGCATGCGGTGGAAGCGCAGATCCATTTCGGCGCGCGGCGCGGGGTGCCGTGGGGCATTTCCGAATCCGGCTACAACACCGTCGATGCGCGGATGAACTACCAGTACCGCGCCTTCGGCGTGCCTGGCCTCGGCCTGAAACGCGGCCTCGGCCAGGACCTGGTGATCGCGCCGTACGCGACGATGATGGCGCTGATGGTGGCGCCGGAAGCGGCATGCCAGAACCTGCAGCGATTGAGCGCGCTGGGTTTCGGCGGGCGCTATGGCCTGTACGAAGCCATCGACTACACCCCGGGGCGGGTGCCGCGCGGACAGGACCATGCGCTGGTGCGCTCGTTCATGGCCCACCACCAGGGCATGGGCTTCCTCGCCCTGGACTATCTGTTGCGCGACCAGCCGATGCAGAAACGCTTCCTGGCCGATGCGCAATTCCAGGCCACGCTGCTGTTGCTGCAAGAACGCATCCCGCGCACCGGCGTGTTCCATCCGCACGAGGCCGAGGCCACCGGCGCGCGGGTCGCACCCACGGCGACGGAAACCCGCTTGCGCGTGTTCCGCAACCCCGATGCCGCGCGGCCAGCCGTGCAGATGCTGTCCAACGGCCGTTACCACGCACTGCTGTCCAGCGCGGGTGGCGGCTACAGCCGCCTGCGCGACATGGCGGTGACCCGCTGGCGCGAGGACGGCACCCGCGACCACTGGGGCAGCTTCTGCTACCTGCGCGACATCGACAGCGGTGAATACTGGTCCGCCGCCCATCAACCGACCTGCGTGCCGGTGGACCAGTACGAGGCGATCTTCTCCGACGCCAAGGCCGAGTTCCGCGGGCGCAAGCGTGGCTACGACACGCACCTGGAAATCGCGATCTCGGCCGAGGACGACATCGAGTTGCGCCGGCTCACCGTGCGCAACCGTTCGCGGCGCACGCGGACCCTGGAGATCACCACTTACGCCGAAGTGGTGCTGGCTTCGTCGATCTCCGACGAGATGCACCCGGCCTTCAGCAACCTGTTCGTGCAGACCGAGATCGCGCGCGACAAGCAGGCCCTGCTGTGCACCCGGCGTTCGCGTGCGCACGACGAGGTGCCACCGTGGATGTTCCACCTGGTCGCCGCGCACGATGCCGACATCGACGCGATTTCCTACGAGACCGACCGCGCACGCTTCCTCGGCCGCGGCAACACGCCGCGTACGCCGCAGGCGCTGTCGTCGCTGGAGGCATTGTCGGATTCGGCCGGTTCGGTGCTGGACCCGATCGTCGCGATCCGCTGCCGCATCACCCTGGCCCCGGAGCAGACCGCGCTGATCGACATGGTTACCGGCGTCGGCGCCGATCGCGAAGGCTGTGCCGCGTTGATCGACAAGTACCGCGACCGGCGCCTGGCCGACCGCGTGTTCGACCTGGCCTGGACCCACAGCCAGGTGGTGCGCCGCCAGATCAACGCCTCGCAGGCCGATGCGCAGCTGTACGAGCGGCTGGCGGGACTGATGGTGTACGCGCATCCGCTGCTGCGCGCCGACAGTGCGGTGCTGATGCAGAACCGGCGTGGGCAATCGGGATTGTGGGGGCATTCGATTTCCGGAGACCTGCCGATCGTGCTGGTGCAGATCGCCGACGCGGCCAATATCGAACTGGTCCGGCAGATGGTCCAGGCGCACGCGTATTGGCGCTTGAAAGGACTCAACGTGGACCTGGTGATCTGGAACGAAGACCAGGCCGGCTATCGCCAGCAGTTGCAGGAGCAGATCCTGGGCCTGGTCTCCGCCGGGCCGGAAGGCAATGTGCTGGACCGGCCGGGCGGCATCTTCGTGCGCCCGGCGCAGCAGATCTCGCAGGAGGATCGCGTGCTGCTGCAAACGGTGGCGCGGGTGATCGTCAGCGACCAGCGCGGCACCCTGGCCACGCAGGTCGGCAAGCACATGCCGCCGGAGCGCAACCTCCCGCTGCTGTTCGCCGAGGACGCGCCCGCGTTGCCGGAGCCTTCGCCGATGGCCGACCACGGCAGGCCGGGGCTACCACCCAAAGTGGAAGCTGATAGCAGCGAAGATCCCTGGCCGTTCGAGGCGGTGGCCGAGGAGTTCCTGTTCGACAACGGCACCGGCGCATTCTCCATCGACGGACGCGAATACGTGATCGTGATGCGCGAGGGCGAAGCGACGCCGGCGCCGTGGTCCAACGTGATGGCCAACCCGAAGCTGGGCAGCGTGGTCAGCGAAAGCGCGCCGGGCTATACCTGGTTCGAGAACGCGCACGAGTTCCGGCTCACGCCCTGGCACAACGACCCGGTCGCCGATACGGGAGGCGAGGCGTTCTACCTGCGCGACGAG
>JBOHXX010000120.1:0-8947 GCA_050737675.1 Pseudoxanthomonas sp. | reverse complement strand
CCTTCATACAGGGCTGATCGGACGCATGGATTGCGTAGCCGGCTTGGTCTCGCCAAGCCGGCTACGCGTGCGGCCACTGCCCAATGGACAGCGAACCACTTCCAGCCCGCGCCATGCGGACCTGTTGCAAGCGATCCTCGGCGGCGTCACCCACTACCTCACCACGGCTGGACCGGCATCGTTGCGCTCGATCGAGCATGCAGCCCCAGGTCGGCGACAGGTGTATAAAGCGTGAGCCATCCAGGAGCCTACCCCCATGAAACACCTGCTGAAACTCGCCGCCTTCACCGTCGTCGGCACCGCCGCGCTGGCATCGCCCTCGTTCGCCGCATTGAAGGTCGGCGCCCCGGCGCCCGATTTCAACGCACCCGCCTACCTCGCCGGCAAGCCGTTCACCTTCAAGCTGGCCGATGCCTTGAAGAAGGGTCCGGTGGTGGTCTATTTCTTCCCCGCCGCACACACCGCCGGCTGCAACCTCGAGGCGCACCTGTTCTCCGTGGCCATCGACAAGTTCAAGGTGCAGCACGCGACCGTGATCGGCGTGACCGCCGGCAACACCGACCAGCTCGCCGATTTCTCCAGGGAAACCGAGCACTGCGGCGGCAAGTTCGCGGTCGCCGCCGATGCCGACGCGAAGATCGCCAAGAAATACGACGCCCTGCTGGTGATGAAGCCCGGCTGGTCCGACCGCACCTCCTACGTGATCTCCCCATCGGGAACGATCGCGCACGTGTACTCCGACCTCAATCCCAACAAGCACGTCAGCGAAACGCTCGACGCAGTGACCGCGCTCGGGAAGAAATAGCGGCGACCGGCGCGGACCCCGAAACGACCCCGCGCCCACGCACAGCGGGTCCTGGCCACAAACGCAGGAAAGCCGCCCGCAGGCGGCTTCCCTCAGGTCGCGCGATACGGCTTGTGCGCCGGCTCGTGCTTACTTGAATACCAGCTCGCGCAGCATTTCCTGGCCCAGCAGCGTGCGCATCACCGTGCGCTTGCCGGACGCCTCGTCGGCCTGCTTGTAGTTCATCTTGGTGACCTTGGCCATGATCGGATCCATTTTTTCGTCCATGCCGTCGGAGGTGGCCATGTTCGGGTAAGTCACCACCAGGTACAGGTCGGCCTCGTTCGGGTTGTGCGCCTGCGCTCCATAGACGTGGTACTCGGTGACTATGCCTGCCTCTTTCGCGGCCTGCATCGACGATCGCCAGTTGTTGTTGAGATAAGCCATGTAGTTCTCGAACTGGCCGTCCACGACCTTGATCGCATTGACGATGATCACCGGACCATCGGTGTACGGCCTTTGCTGGGCGAGGACCGGCGCAGCGACAACGGCCAGCAGCAGGCTATAGCAACCCTGTGTACAAACGTTTCATGGGAACCTCCACAGCGCACGTGGCCGTACGCACACCCGCACGGCGTGACCGGGGACGTCCCCCTGCCGACCGGTCGCACGGGGCCCAACGCGGGGAGCCGGCAAAGCAGGCCAGCACGGCGCCACCGCTTCAGGCCATCGCTGGCAGGTCAGGCGGGCTCGGCCAGCAGCGTGGCGATTCCCGCGCCCAGGCGCAGGTCGTCGATCAAGCCGAACCGTTGCTGGCGCAGGTTGCCGCGGCGATCGACCAGGCACAGGGTGGGCGTGCCTTGCATGGCATAGGCCTGCATGGTCAGCGGCAATGGATGCCGTGCCGGATCATCGTCGCGATAGGCGTCCACGCCAACCGGGTAAGCGATCCGGTTTTCATGCAGGTACACCGCCAGCGCTTCCGGACCCATTGCGTGGTGGTGTTCGAACACCGTGTGCAAGCCGATCACCGCAAGATCGGTGCCGGCGAAGGCCGCCGCGACTTTCAGGCTTTGCGGCACCGCGTGCTGCACGCAGCCGGGGCACAGCATCTGGAACGCATGCAGGAACACCACGCGCCCGCGCAGCGACGCCAGGCTCAAACCCTCATCGGCATTGAACCAGCGCGAGATCGACCAGCCGGGGGCGGGTTGCAGGTCCATGGCGTCTTCCGTATCGGGATCCGGGATCAGGATATCCGAACCCTCCGCGCGCACCGCCGCAGCGCACAAGCAGGAACCAGCCAGGCGCACGCCAGACCAGCACCACTCAACCCGACATCTCGCGCACCGCCCGCACCGCACGCTCCACCTGCTCCGGCGTGTTCATCAGGCTGGGCGCAAGCCGCGCGTAGGTGATGGCGTACGGACTGGTGCTGGCGACGATGTTGCGCGTCAGCAGTTGCTTGACCACGTCGGCCGGCTTGAGGCCTTGCACTTCGAACGAGACCAGCCCGGCGGAAAGATCGCCGGACTTCGGCGTGTGGATCTTCACCCGCCTGTTTTCCGCCAACCCGGCCTTGCACTGGTCGTTGAGCTCGCGGATGCGTGCGGCCACGCGCGCCTTGCCCATCTGCTGGTGCATGCGGAACGCAGCCGCGGTCGCCCATTGGTGGTCGTAGGCGACGAAACCGCCCGGGCTCATGCGGCTGGCGTTGTTGGGCGAGGTCAATGGCTTCTGCTGTTCCCAAGCAACGTACTGGTCCAGGTCGCTGAAGCTCGGAACCAGCGGACGCAGCCGCGCCCAGTTGTCGGCGTTGGCCCACACCAGCCCGGTGCCGCGCGGGGCGAACATCCACTTGTGCGTGCCCGCGCAGAAATAATCGGCACCCATGGTTGCGACCGTCTCATCGGTGCAGCCCAGGCCGTGCACGCCATCCACCACCAGCAGCACCGGCGCACCGCTGCGCGTACGCAACGCGGCGGAGATCTCGCGGATCGGCAGGCGGATGCCGCTGGCTGAATGCACCCAGGTCAGCCCGACCACGCGGGTCTTCGGGCCGATCCCGGCCAGCAACGTCGCGATCAGCGAATCCGTGCTGGCGTCGGCAGCCTCGTTGAACAACGGGATCATGCGCATGCTGGCGCCGGCGCGTTGGGTGGCCAGGCGGATGGATTCGTGGTGCGAATAATGGTCGTGGGTGGTGCACAGCACTTCATCGCCCGGCTTCAGCGGCAGGCCGTGGTAGACCAGGGCCAAGCCGGTGGTGGTGTTGGGGGTCAGGCAAACGTCCTCGGCACGGCCACCCAGGTAGCCGGCGATTTCGGTGCGAACCTGCAGCGGCACGTTGTGCTCTTCTTCCTCGAACAACCCGCGTTCGATCACCATGAATGGATTGGCGTCGATCGCGCGACGGTAACCTTCGATCGCCTCGCGCACCGGTGCCGGATGGCTGGCGATGAAGAAACTGGCGAAGTGCAGGTAGGCCGGATCCAGCACGAACTGCGCGCGCACTTTGTCCCAATCGGACAGGTCGGGCGGCGCGGGGGCCTCCGCTGCCAGCGCAGACAGCAATCCGGCGGGAAGCAGCGCGGTGGCGGCCAGTGCCGTCGGGGCGGTGAGGAAACTGCGTCGACTCAGACCCATGTCGTATCTCCCCGGCTGGACCGGGATGGCCCATTCGGGATTCCAACGCGCCGGGATGCCGGCAACGGACAACTCCCATAGCTCACACGGCCCGCTTCAGCCCCCGCTTCTCGAACCAGTGATCGGCATACGGGTTGTCGTTGTAGCGGGCAATTTCGCGGTAGCCGTTGCGAACGTACAACGCGTGGGCTTCCTTCAGCGCGCGGTTGGTGTCCAGTTGCAGCGTACCCAGGCCCATGCGCACAGCGTGCTGTTCCAGTGCTTCGAGCAGGCGCTGGGCGATGCCGAGACCGCGTGCGTCGGGCGCGACCCACATGCGCTTGATCTCGCCCCGCTTGCGCCCTGTCGCCTTCAGTCCGCCGCAACCCACCGGGCGCCCGTCCAGGTGCGCGAGCAGGAACAGTCCGGCCGGTGGCACCAGTTCCTCGGGATTGGCCGACACGCTGCGCGCGGGATCGAATCCCGACTCGAAACGCGTTTCCAGTTCGTGCAGATACGCCTCGATGCACAGGCGGGCGTCGGCGCTGGCGGGATCGGCGGTTTCGATCGTCACCGCCGCCGCGCGCATCAGCCGTTCCACCTCCGCCATCGCCGCGACCATGCGCTCGCGCTGCGCCGCACCCAGCGACGCCAGCATGGAGGTCGCGAAATCCTGCGAACGCCGATCCAACGCGTCGAATTCCCGCAACCCTTTCCGCGTCAGCAGCGCCCGCCGCACCCGGCCATCATCTGCGGCACGTTGCGAAGCCACCAGCCCTTGCGCCTCCAGCGAACGCAGCATCCTGCTGAGATATCCCGAATCCAGCGACAGCCGTTCGCGCAGGTCGCGCAGGTCCGCACCGCTCCTGCCGATCTCGAACAAGAGTCGCGATTCGCCCAGCGGGCGGCCGCGGCTGAGGTAGTCGTCCGACAGCACTCCGATCCGCTGGGTGACGGCCCGGTTGAAGCTGCGGACCTGCTGGATTTGGGTCTTGTCCATTTACCTGACTTTAGTCAGGCAAATGGATGATGTCAACGCAGGACCCAACCGACCTGCGTGGCAGGAAATCCGCGACTCAGGCCTGCGCCAGCATGAAATCGATCGCCGCGCGCACCGCCGCCACTTGCGCGTCGTTGCATTGCTCGGGCGTGGCGCGGGGGCTGTCGGGATAGACCTCGGTGGTCGTGGTGTAGCGGGCATTGGTCATGCCTGCGCACAGGCCGAGTTTCTTCAGCGGGTATTCGATGATGCCGGGGGCGACCACGGTCGAACCGATGATCTCGCCTTTGTCATCGGCCGGAGCGATGTGGGTGACCCTGGCCACCGCCTCGATCACCGCCTGCTGGAATCCGGGTTGCCGGTTTTCTGTGTCGTCGACCAGGTAGAAACCGTCGGGGATCCCGCCCGGTTCGTAGGCCACGCCGTCGCGTGCGGCCAACGCGGGGCGAAATTCGGATTCGTCGGTGTCGGTGGTTTCGTGCAGGTCGATATGCATGCCCACGCGATCGCGCAGCGGCGCGAGCAGGTGCATCAGCGCGGCCGATTCCTGTGTCTCCCCGTCGCCGTGGAAAGACCGGTTCGGGTCGAGCGCAACCGCGTTCCAGCGCTGCACCCGTTCGTAGCCCCATGGACTGACGCACGGCGCGACGACCAGGTTGACCCGGCCCGCGTAGTCCGCGGCATGCTGGTCGACGAACTGCAGCGCACCGTGCACGCCACTGGTTTCGTAGCCATGCACGCCGCCGGTCACCAGCGCGACGGGAAGCGCATCGTTCCAGTCGCGGCTCTTGATCGCGAACAGCGGGTAGCTGTCGGGTGCGTAGTCCAGGTGGCCGTACTCGATCACGTCGAAGCGCGCGCGCAGGCCTTCGATCACCCGCAACACACCCGTTTCGTAGCTGCGCTGGCGAACCTGGTGCGACCGCCACTCGGCTACTTCCGCAGGTCCCCATGGTTGACCGGGAGTGCCGATCGGATAGAACGCATCAGTCGTCATTACGTCACTCGCTCTGCCATGGCATCAGGGAATACGAATGATTTTACCATCGCGCCCTGCCCGGATTGCGCCGCTCGATGACTGATCCATCAGTGCGGCGGATCATCAGCCCCTTGTGCTGTAGCTCCGTGCTTCCCCAACGCCTGCTTCAATGCGGCCTGCGCCAGTGGCGCCATGACCGCGTAGCCGGCGGGCGTCGGATGCACGCCGTCGGCGGCCAGGCGCGCGTCCAGGCCTCCTTCGGCATTGGACATCGCCGCGTGGTAGTCGATATAGGTCGCGTCGTGCGCCTGCGCGTAGCCGCGCATCCACGCATTCAAGGTACGCACCTTCGCTGCGGGCCGCACGCCCGGACGCCATGGGTAGTCGGCCACCGGCAACACCGAGGACAGCACCACGCGGATGCCGTGGGCCTGCGCCAGTTCGGTCATCGAACGCAGGTTGTCCTCGATCATTGCCAATGTCGCGTAACCGGTATTGCCCGCCAGGTCGTTGGTCCCGGCCAGGATCACCACCGCCGCCGGATGCAGTTCGATGACGTCCTGGCGGAAGCGCACCAGCATCTGCGCCGTGGTCTGCCCGCTGACGCCGCGATTGACGTACGGCTTGCCGGGGAAGAACAGTGCTTCGCCTGCGCCCCAGCCCTCCGTGATCGAATCGCCGTAGAACACCACGCGTCGTTCACCCGCCAACGGCGGCGACAGCGCTGCATTGGCCTTGCGATAACGCCCCAGCTGCGCCCAGTCGGCCAACAATTGCTGCAGCGACGCCACATCCTGCGCGCTCAACGATGCCGGTGCCGCGACGTAACGCGAGTCGATCGCCTTGGATGCGACCTCATCGGGCGCGGTCTCATCAGGTGTCGACAACGAGGACTGCGCATGCTCCGCTTTCGCCGAAGCGGCGAGCGCCAGTGCAACCGTGGCGGCAAAAACAAGACTGATGGCGAATCGCATGCCTCTATCTCCAAAACCGGGCCACGCACTGATATCAAGCAGCCTCACCACTGGAATTCCACAGCCGCAGGGCGCAATCCCCCAAGGGGACTTCCTTCGGTTATTGCGCCCTGCGCAAGCTGCGCTGGAACAACGCGACCGTGCGCTTCCACGCTTCGCGCGCGGCGGCCTCGTCGTAACGCGGCGTGGTGTCGTTGTTGAAGCCGTGCTGGGTACCTGCAGGCTGGTACGAGGCGTAGTGCACGCCGGCCTGCTTCAACGCCGCCTCGTACGCGGGCCACGCGGCGTTGATGCGCTCGTCGTTCGCGGCCAGCACCACCAGCATTTCCGCCTTGATCTTCGGCACGTCCTCGAGCGGTGGCGGACTACCGTAGAACGGCGCGGCCGCACGCAGCCCGGGTAGTTGCGTGGCCAGGAAATTGGCGATGCCGCCGCCATAGCAGAACCCCACCACACCAAGGCGACCATTGCCGCCCTCGATGGCCTGCAGCATCCGCGCCGCGGCGATGAAATCCTGGCGGGTTTTGTTCTGGTCGAGCTTGGCGAATTCCGCACGCGCCTTGTCCTCGTCGCCGGGATAGCCACCCAGCGGGAACAACGCATCCGGGGCGAAGGCGATGAAGCCCTCCAGCGCGAGGCGACGGGTCACGTCCTCGATGTGCGGATTGAGTCCGCGGTTCTCATGGGCGACCAGCACCACCGGCAACGGACCGGAAGCGTGCGCCGGCCGCACCAGGTAGCCGCGGGCATTGCCGTAGCCTTCCGGCGAAGCGAATTCCTGATACTTCGCCTGCAGGCGCTTGTCGTCCGGCTTCACCTGCTGCGCGGCGGCGAACTGCGGCGCCAGCGCCGCCAGCAATCCCGCCGCGGTGGTCGCGCCGACCGCGAAGCGCGCGGCACCGGCGAGGAATCCGCGACGATCGATCACTCCATGCACATACTGGTCGAACAGGCGCAGCACTTCCGGATCGAAATCGTCGGCGATCTTGCGGGGAGGAGTCGCCATGGGAACCTCGGCTGCGATGGGTTGCACGAACCATAGCGCCGCTGACGCGCTCCGCGCCAGTTCGGCACGGAATCGGCTCTTCCCCGGGACCGTCAGGCAATCGAACAGGTACTGGATCGAATCCAACCCGTTCACCCGCGGAAAGACAGCACGCGTTCAAGCATCCGCTGCTAGCTTGGTCATGTCAGCCCGTCGGGGCGTTCGGTGAACCAAGAAATGAAGAGCGCCCTGCTTCCCTTGCTGCTCGTGCTCGCCACAGGCCCGGCACTCGCCACGGAGTCTGCAACTTCAACTTCCGGCGACACCGAGGCCACGACTGCCCGCGCGCTCGACCTCAGCCTGCCCAAGCAGGTGGCCGATACCTACAAGGTCACGACCCCTGCCGCCGATCCTCCGGGCACTTACTATGGCGACCACAGCGGACCGATCGCCTCGTCGGATTCCGTCGAACGCGTGGACACCTGCGATGGCGAACTGCACGGCAGCGTTTCGATGGGCGTCGGCTATTCCAAGCGCGGTGGCAACAGCAACTGGCAGGGCACCAACCTCAATTCCTGCAAGCGTTACTACAACGACGACGGCAAAGAGAGGCAGATCGGAGTGAGCATCAGCATCGGCCAGGGCAGCGGCCCCGATTTCGTCCCGCTCGACCGTGGCTGGCGCGGCGGATCGCCAAGGCCCCGCTGATACCTCCCCTCGCTTTACGGCGCCTTGCCGGCGAACTTCTCCAGTAGTTTCTTGCCCTCCGGCGACTGCGCCAGGCCTTCGAGCATGCTGGCGACGGCCGTGCCGCCATCGGCGGAAAACAGGTCCATCACGCTGGACAGTCCCTTGCCCGGGGTGCCGGCGTTGGAAATCACCTTGACGTCGGCGGACTTGAGCGCCTCGGCTTGCGCAGTACCCACCGCTTGCGCGGCTTCGATGTTGCGGATGCCGAGCAGGTAGGTCTGGTAGCCCTGGTCGCTGCCGATCTTCTCGGCCAGCTTGATCTGCGCGTCGACCGGCGCCATCAGGATCGCGGTTTCCGCCGAACCCTTGGCTTCGCCTTCCACCGCGATGCCCTCGGCATTGCGCTTGGCCGCTTCGAGCTTGCCTTCGGCGGTCAGCACGGTCTGCTGCTTGCTGCCTTCGGCCGAAACGATGGCCACCTGCTTGGCGGCATCGGCCTGCACGATCGCCACTTCCTTGGCCTGGGCGGCGGTGATCACCGCCACCTCGCGGTTGATCTCGGCGCCGCGTACGTTCTTCACCTGGACCACGTCCATTTCCTTGGCCGCGGTTTCGCGCTGCTGCACCTTGACCTGCTGCGAGGACTGCTCGTTGGCCACGCCGACGTTCTTCTCCTTCTCGGCGGTGCGCAGGCCCACCTGTTCCGAAGCCTGCTGGCGCGACATTTCGATCTCGCGCTTGGCCGCGATCTCGGCCATCTCGGCCTGGCGGGTGTTGTCGGCCACCACCAGCCGCGACTCGCGCTCGATGCCCGAGGTGCGCTTGGCCATGATGTTCTGGATGACTTCGCTGTCCTTGGAGTCGCGGATGTCCATCAGCTCGATGTTCTTGATCGCCTCCACGCCCCACC